>CALFIZ010000226.1 GCA_937877575.1 uncultured Marinilabiliales bacterium
GGCCGAACCGCTTTTTGCCAACGACGGCGGCCATTGCATGCTGTTCCGCACCTTCGAGGGCCAATTGTGTCTCGTATTTCATTCACCCAACGGCCCAAGCGGCGCCGAGCGAGCCTGCATATATGAGGTGACCGACAACGGCGAGACGCTGCTCTTGGGTAAACGAATCGTTTAATTTTATACCATTATGAAACCAATATCCATAAAACAAATCATCACCATCTTTTCATTATTGCTTCTGTCAGGCACAACGCTACGGGCACAAACTGAAACATTTGAATGGCAAGGCGTTATGCGACAATACAACATGCACATACCTGCACAACATGCCGACTGCCTCCCTGTGATGTTCTTCCTCCACGGATTGGGTGACAACCTCACGCACCTTGAGCAGGAATTCAACTTTACGCAACTTGCTGATGATTTCGGCTGGGCCATCGTCCTGCCACAAGCACTCAACCTCGGCTTCGGCAATATGTGGGACGTCCCCGGAATCGGCTCCGGCAACGTGGACGATGAGGGGTTCATTATGTCCCTGCTCGACACTCTGACAGTCCGCCATAACCTCAACCCTGACAGCGTCTTCTTCACGGGCTTCTCCATGGGCGGCTTTATGACACATCTCCTGGCCATCAAGCAAGGTAACCGCATCACCGCATGCGCACCCGTCAGCGGACTGATTACAATTCCTCTCGCAAATCTTACTCCTGTCGCACCAGTCAGAATGCTGCACATCCACGGCACTAACGACAACGTTGTTGGCTACAACGGCTACTCCATCGCCTTCGGCTCAACCCTCGGCATCAGCGTGGACAAAATCATCGAATACTGGCAAAACGCCAACGGCTGCAGCGGCAACCCTCAAATCGACTCTCTACCCGATATTTACAACGACGGACTTCGATTTGTGCGCTATTCATACAACTGCGACACCGACCTGCAACACCTTAAAGTAATCGGTGGCACACACACTTGGTATTTCAACGGACACGATGTCAGTTATTTGCAGATAATCCACGATTTCTTCACAGGAACCAATCTCCCATCCGCTATTGAAGACCACGACTGCATCCCCATACGCATTACCCCAAATCCCACCGATGGTGTAATCAGTGTTGAGGCAGAATATGCCACAGAGATTACTTTGTTTGATATGCAAGGGCATATAATTCTTCGGCACCATCTGGATGCCGGTGTCTCCCATCTGGATCTCCGGCACCTATCATCAGGTATCTACACTCTTCGCACACAAAGCGGAGAAACCATGAAAGTGATAATAAAGTAGTGAAAAGAAGGTAACCTGAAAAAACCACAAAACAGTATCATATTAATAATTATTTTTATTTTTGCAGCGCCAACCCATATACAGAAATCACCCCAACATAATCAAACAGTGATTCCAGGGAAGGACACATTTTGGACAATAAATAATAGTATAAATTAAAAACATAGAATTATGAAAAAATTAATGTTATTGATTATCTGTTTCGTTTGGGGTTCCATGGCCCAAGCACAGATCGGAAGTCTGATTCAAAGGGCAGCAAGAAGTACTGTCAGCAAAACCGTGGACAAGGTTATCGACAAAACGACAGAGGCTGCGTCAGACTCCATTGCAAATGCAATCACAAGGGAAATAGACAAAAATTATTCCACATCAACCACAAAGGAAAGTGATGAAACCACTTCCGAAGGCTACCAAACCGTCGGAGACGTTATGATGGCTTTGCCTGAACTTCCCACAGTACAACAATTAGTAAGCTATAAGACCGCTGAGCTGGGTTCGCGAGAACTGAAAATGCTCACCAGTCCGGTAACAGTTTTTAACGGCAAAGCAGCCATGCTTTCCATTCAGGCTGCTAATATTGCCTGTCAGAAGGTGGACTCAACACAAGCCGCAGAGTGGGTTTATAAGAATACAGAAGCCATCACGGGATTGTCAAAAGAGGAAATTGACGAATTAGCCACCATGTCGGAAGATGAACAGCAGGAATACCTTCAGAAACACTACAAGGAGGGAACGGCTGAGGAAGCCATGCTGAAAAACGCCGAGGAGGCTTCCAAATACCTTGAACCACTGCAGCCGCAAATCGACCGCTGGGATGCTGTCAATGCTAAAGTGGAAGATCTCTATGCACAAACGGACACAAAAATTAAGGCAATTTACAAAAAATACGAATCTCAGTTAGAAAAGGCATCTGATGCCGCACGCAATAAAATTCTGCTTAAATATTATTCTGAGATAGCACCAATGCAAAGGGAAGCAGTACAAAAGGCACTTGAGTATCGTCTGAAAGAACAGCTTCCGATTGCAGAGGAAATTGAAAATGAAATGGTGAAAATAAGAACGACTCACCAGGACATGATTTCCGTATTGCTGAATTACCCGCAGATGACTTCCATCTATTACTTTGGAGAGATAACCCGTTTAATCGACATTCCTGAGTTTTCAGAACAATAACATAACTCAAACGAAACAATTGGCTGTGCCACTATAGACAGGCAGGGCAGTTTTGTATGGGCAAAGAAGGTGAAGAAGAAAATATTTGTTTCAAAATTAATATTTTGCATTACTTTTGCAGAAAGAAATATTATTTGAAAACAGAAAAAATTAAAGTTATCATACATAAAATGAAAAAACTGTTATTAGTATTATTCGCAGCTCTCAGCATGACTGTCGCTGCAAACGCACAGGGCACCGGTGCTGCCGGCAAGCATCTCCCTTCTGTAAACATTAAAACCATCGACGGCAAGTCATTCAACACCAAGGACATAAACAATGACGGCAAGCCTATCATCGTCAGTTTTTGGGCTTTATGGTGCAAAAACTGTATAAAGGAACTTAATGCTTTCAACGAAGTATATGACGACTGGGCAGAAGAAACCGGTGTCAAAATTTACGCAGTATCAATCGATGACGCACAAAGAAACGCCAATGCCAAGGCTTTCGCCAATTCCAAAGGCTGGGAGTTTGAAATACTCTCCGACTCAAATCAGGATTTCAAAAGAGCCATGAATGTGGGTGACATACCTCATCTTTTCATCCTCAACGGCAAAGGCGAAATCGTATGGCAGCACACCTCTTACAGCGAAGGCGGTGAAGATGAGGTTTACGAGATTCTCAAAAAAGTGGCAAAAGGCGAAAAAATAAAATAACCACATGAATTTCAGATATTTGCTATTGTCGGTCTTGCTCATGGGAGCAACATCGGCTATCTTCGCACAGAATTTTTACGAAAACGCCAGCATAAGCGGCAGTCTCAAATATGACGGCCAGTTGTATTTGCCGGATGATGCCATGGGTATCCCCGATTCAACACTGACAAAACATTTCGGAATGAACGCTTTCGGGGAATTGGACTATACAGTAGGGAATTTCCGCGCAGGCATGAGATACGAAATGTACACTCCTCCGCTTAACGGTTTCGACGAAAAATCAAAAGGTTACGGCATACCATTCTTCTATGCCAACTACGCCAACAAATTCATCGATGTTACATTAGGCGACTTCTACGAACAATTCGGCAGCGGACTTACTCTGCGCAGCTATCAGGAATGGAACCTCGGTTACGACAATGCCATTCGCGGCGCCAAGGTAATCGTAATGCCATACAAGGGCATAAGGTTAAAAGCCCTGACAGGCTATCAGAGATGGTTTTGGAACGAATACGTTGATATATCAAAATACACCGACAGAGGCTTGGTCTCCGGTTTTGACGGCGACATACTTTTCAACGATGTCTTCGACTGGACTTCCGAGACACAGATAACTCTCGGCGGAAGTTTCGTTACCAAACACGAAAAATGCACTGCAACCAAATATCTCAATGACACGCTTTATGAGCTCAAAATGCCGACAGACGTTGCAGCATGGAGCGGCCGGATGAACATTACCCGAGGCGGTTTCGGATTGTACGGCGAATATGCCTATAAAATCAACAATCCGTCGATAATGAATGACTTCTCCTACAATCCGGGACAGGCTCTCTTCGTAACCGCATCCTACTCGATGAAAGGTTTCGGCGTGACACTCGCCGCTAAGAGAATTGACAACATGTACTTCAAATCGACATATACCACCAGCGACAACGCAATGGACATCAACTTCATACCGCCTCTGAGCAAGCAGCATCACTACAGCCTGCCTTCACTCTACCCTTACGCTTCGCAGCCTAACGGTGAAATGTCGCTCAAAGGCAATATCATCTACACAATCCCGAAGAAGACCAAAATCGGCGGCAAATATGGAATGTCAATTGAAGCCGACTTCACAATCGTATATGACACAAAGAAGACAGAAATCGATGAATTCCACTATAAATCACCGTTTTTCCAAGTAGGCGACAACAAACTATACAGAGACTTCAACCTTATCGTCACCAAGAAATTCAGCAAAAGTTGGAAAGCTATCTTCACTTACATAAATCTTTACTATGACAGGGACAGGGTTGAAGGTCATACTATAGGCGAATACGGTGTTGTAAATGCCAACATCGGAATCGCAGATGTAACGTGGAAAATCAATTCCGAAAACAGCCTGCGGTGCGAAGGACAAGCTCTTTTCGTAGGTAAAAATGACAACGGAGTCAAGCAGGACCGCGGTGATTGGGCAACCCTCACATTGGAATACACCCTTCACAACAAGTGGTTCCTGACTGCCTTTGATGAATGGAACTACGGCAATCCTGATAAGAGCCAGAGACTTCACTATTATTATGCCTCTATCGGCTTCATTCACAACGCAACCCGTATCGCGCTGTCATACGGACGTCAGCGTGAAGGCCTGCTTTGCGTCGGCGGTGTATGCAGATACGTTCCGGCTGCGACAGGAGCATCAATATCAATCAGCACCTCATTCTAACATATTTAAAAACAGCATTTTATGAAAAGAATATTATATCTTCTACCCTTTTTGTTGATATTATGTTTTTCAGCGTGCGAGATTATTGACTCAGATGATATTCTGACGCCAATAACGGCCGACACGACAACCTACAATGACCAGCGCATAATCCTCCTTGAGGAATATACCGGCAACATGTGTCCGAACTGCCCTGATGCCGCAGTGGAAGTTGAAAAACTGATGAAGATGTATCCTAACAGAATTGCGGTGATAGCCATCCATTCCGGCGTCTTTGCCATGCCTATCCCGTCAAGGGGCTACACTGCCGACTTCAGAACACCCGTCGGAGATTCACTGACAAAATATTACGGCGTAAGTGCATACCCTAACGGTGTCATCAACAGAGCCTTAACAAACGGTAACCACCTGCATGGTTACGGTGAATGGGAGTCAATAATAGGCGGATTAGTTGCCGACACGACCCCTGCTGATGCCAACATAACAGTCAAGGTCACCCCGAACGCTGACGACAGCAGTTACAATGTCACCGTCAACACTGTCACAAAGCAATACGGAAATCTGAAATTATGTGTTTATGTCACTGAAGACAATCTCGTCTGCCAACAGGCAAACGGCACTGAGATTATTACTGATTACAATCACGACCATGTGCTGAGATGTTCTCTCAACGGTACATGGGGAGAAACCATAGGCAACAGCTCCGAGAAAACATATAACTTGCCGGTTGCCGGAACAGGCTGGAATACTGATAATCTGAACATTGTGGCATTCATCTATGATGAAGCCAACAAAAAAGTTCTTCAGACAAAACAGGTGAAATGCCCTGCATTATAACGGGGTATCCCTACAAATACATCTTTCCGCACAACAAACGATAATCACAATATTTGCAATGCTTATCGTTTGACGTACCCTCAAACGGCTTATCGAGATCAAACAGTTCATCATTCAGGAAGTCCGACAATTTTTCCCTGAATTCATCGGCACAATCCCTGAAATCAGTAAGCATGTCCCGGCCAAAAGTGATGCGGGCATCATAATTTTCGGCATCATTGCACTGTTTGATGAATATTATTGATGGCATGATATGAATTTGAGCGTCATTAGCCCATCCGATTTCAGGATACTGAACAGTTTTGCCTTCCAACTCTTCCTTGATTGCCTGCGAATAAAGAAATGTCTGAAGCACATACTTCGGCATCTTATCCTTCTCCGCATCATACAAGTCATCTATGGATGCAATCTTGGCATCATCCGACTGTTTTCCTCCTGTCTTGTAGTCCACAACACGAATGGCAGGCCCCGTTCCCTTATAGTTTTCGATAAAGTCCAACCTGTCGATGATTCCGCCGATAAACAAGTTGTATTCTTCCCCCTGTAAATTAACTTTCATAATGGAATAATGATACTTCTCCATCTGCAAAATGCGAAATGGAGACAGTATCTTGTCTATCTCAACAAGTCGTTGCAGATATTCCGCTATAACCTTACGAGCTATAACAAGTTCACCGACATAATCGCCGACTTCGGAGTCTTCACATTCAAAAATTTCCTTCCTAAAAGCCTCATCCACAGATAAATCTATAAGCCCTTGTTTTACATGCTGCTCCAACAGTTCTCGGGTTATCCGACAATCCGGGGCACCATCTGTAATCTTAGTGTAAAAATATTGTGCTGCGGAATGGAACACCGTGCCGAACTGATTTGGCTGTATGGCGGAACTGATTTCATCCTTGACGCGCATCCCGGCAACATTTCTGAAATAAAATTGAAGAGGGCAGTTAAGATAATTATTGATTGATGACAACGACAACAGCCGGATAACCTTCTGCTTCGTATCCGCTTTTCCATCAGCCGACTGCTTTTCATAGACTTTGCCGTTTGCCGAATGTAAAACGGCTTTAAGAATTTCAGGAGTTTTCTCAATCTTCTGAATCTGTGATTCCGCAAAACTATTTTCCGTGCTGAAATCCAAATGCAAGGTCTTTATGTCAAAATCCGTTTCTGCCAGCAACTGTCGCATAAAACGCGACATTTCACACTGTCCCATGTCACTGCCTGAAGTAGGGAACATAAGTGTGATATGGTTGGCACGCTGTAACAAACGGAAAAAGATGTATGCATAAATGTTGACCTGTTCCTGTTCGGTAGTAAGTCCGAACGGCTGGCGAAGGCAATACGGCACAAGTGAATTGTTCCGGACACGTTTTGGCAGAACACCGTCGTTAGCGGAAAGCAACAGAATGTTGTCGAAGTCGAGGGAACGGGTTTCAAGCACACCCATCACCTGAAGTCCTTCCAACGGTTCCCCATGAAACGGCACGGATTGAGTCCTAAGTACCTGCTCAAGGAGACGGCATGTGAGTTTGCGGCCAAAATCCAATTTCATGCTGCGCAGCTTTTCAATCGCCAGATGTGTACGGTACAATGCCTCGGCATACAGCGCAAAATAAGGATTGGTAGCACTGTCATTACCGTCACCGGACTCAGCAGCCGGATTTGCATACCGGTCAATAACGGAATCCGCGTCCGCATTGGCTTCAGATTCAAAACTCTTGCAGTTGAAATTCTCAAAGGATGCCAACACATTGCTGTCAAGATAGTCAAGCATGGATTTGCCGTCATCGCCTGCAATCTCCTTGTTCCACAACGTGTCATCCTTCACGGTGAAAGGATGGTGTAGAACCTTATTGTAAAATGAATAATAAAAATACCGGTTTACGGGTGCATCATCCTGTAATGGCTGTGGTGACGTTGCATACTGTGTATCCTTGGACGACCGCACACCTTTCAGTTGCAAATCAGACAAAGCGACGATGTAACTCAGCACGGGAGTGTCGCTCAGTTTATACCCCATCGTAATGTTGATTTTGTCATCGGTAAGCACCTCAAGCACCTGTGGAAGCATTGACTCATCAGCAAGAATCACTGCTGTCTTGGTCAAGTCGGCTTTATCCTCATACCGCGTAATCCACTGCGGGACATAACGAGACTGTGCATTGACAGAATCAGTCTTAATATACTGAATGTCAATGTTATATTGCGTATTGTCTATTGTTGGCTTATAGGCATTAGGCATTGTCTTCAAATACTCCCGTATGAACTTACCGGAATCGTAAATCAGATGCGACAAACCTTCCGAATCGGCAGTTAGTCTGTCGTCATAATCCCAGTAAAACAAAGCTGTGGCACGAGAGTTCACTTCATCAATGAGTTTGTGTTCCACTTTTGTCAACACATTGAACCCGACGAAAACATAAGTTTTGCCAGTATTGAGACTGTCGAGGTGATTTTCGACCACATCACGATAAAGCGCACCTTTATACAACAGGCTGTCTTTCTTCAAGGTTTCCCTAAGCGAAGAGTAGATTTCAGGCATAGCGCGCCAAAGTTTGATAAATCGTTCCTTGGCCTTTTCCTTTTCATCGGTTGAGAAATTCCTGAAATATGTTTTCAGTGCTGTTATCTGATCTTCGCTCAAAAAATCCGATGTGGCTGAAAGCTGATTCCAATCTTCCATATATTTGAACAGTTGTTTCACATCAACCATCTGATTGTCAATATCATCGAGATCATCCATGATAACTTCCCCCCAACCATAGAATTCATCTATAGTTTCATTGGAGTTCAAGGCTTTGCAATAGCAGTCATACAGTTTGCAAACGCAAGTTATCGGGTCAATTTGAGTATATGGCGAAAGGCGCAGAAACAGTTCGCTGATAGTCTGATATTGAGGAGCCCATACCGGTTTGTCGCTGATTCTTGTCAGCTCCTGATTCAGAAACAGACTTGCACGCTTGTTCGGGAACACCATCACCACATTGGTCATATCGTTTTGAAAGCGGCTGTACATATCCCTTGCCACTTCCTTGAGGAAGCTGCTGTTACTCATTGTTTACTCCTTTCACATTCTGAATCTGATTATCATCCAAAAACCACAGATACCCCGTTATTGATTTGTCTGGAAACATCAGGTGCATCAGCCGCATATAGTCATAAACCTGTCGCTGATAATTCCTCAATTGAGATTCCCTCGCCTTTACCGACTCGAAAGCTGTAAACTTGAAATCCACGACGACAATCCGTTTCCCGTCCTTGCTAATCATCACGCGGTCAGGGCGATGGACTGCAAGTTTATTATTCTCCTTACTGAGTATGTTCTGTTCATTATAAACAGTATATTCACCACTAAACCAGTCTTTTACAACATTCAACATCATTCCTGACCCAAACAGATGGCGGAAATTCTCCTCCTGTTCTTCGGTCAGTTCCTCATCCTGACGACATCGGCGGATTGCAGAATCCAAGTCCTTGGCAGTCATAATATTGCAAAGGATTTTATGATACAACGAACCGAGGTTCATCCTTGTGTAATTACCATTGTCATCCTTACCGCAGCCGAATTCCCGGGAATCCATGCTTTGTCGGAACACAGGCGTGAACATCGTGTCGCCGATGGAACAGTGTATCGTTTTCTTCATGTTCTCCTCTGCATTATCATCCTCGAATTTAGGTTCCATACGACTTTCCGCCGCATCCCGTCCCGGAATTATCTGTGCTTTTTCATAAGAGAAAATGCTATCGTATTCAGGTGGAAGATGTTGGTTGTCAAAAATATACGTCAGAGATTCATCATCTTCGCCAATTGGTTCGCACGATGATGACAAGACAGCATTCAGAGTCTGACTTATCGGAGAAGACGTTTTCAAGTCACTTTTTTTGTCATATCCCCAGATAAAAAGCCCTTTTTTTGCTCGTGTAAAGCCAACATAAAGCAGATTTATCGCATCCATCATAGTCTGACGTGTTTCCTCCTTCAATTCATCGGCAAAAACCGAATCTGAAATCTGACTTGTGGAGCCGAAGTCAATTGGAAGCACTGAGATATCCTGATACGGCTCACCTTTCCCCGCAGTGGGTATCCAATGGATAGAGTCCATGTGAAATCTGCACATCTCCGTATTACATTCTGGCATAAACACATAGTCGAAGGCAAGACCTTTGGACTTGTGAATGGTCATAACCTGAAGTGCATTCTTGTCTGTAGTGGTTATTGCAACACTGGAAAGCGTTTCGTCCCAATATTCGAGAAACGAGACCATGTCGGCGGCATATTTGTGAGAATAAGTCATCACATTGTCAAGATAAGCCAAAATATATTCCGACTGATTGGGGATTTCGTCGAGTTTCATACTCTTCACAAGTCTTTCATTCAACTCATACAGCGGCAACTTTCTCAGTGAATCCATATCATCAACCAGTATTTTCGGGAGCAGTTCAGCCGAGCCGGTGATTTTGGCAAAGATATCATCATCCTTTATTGTTTTATGAAGAATATCCTTCTGATAATGAAAGGCAAGATACGACTTGGAAACGAAGTCGTCTGAATCGTGCATGTAGCGGAGTGCAGCGATAATCATCTGTACAGCTGTTGACGACTTAAGTTGGAAGGCATCTGCTGAAACGAGTTTTATGGATTGTGTCTCACCTTCGCTGAACGCATCAATGATTTTGCCGGAAGTTCTGTTGTTGCGGACAAGAACGGTCATCTTACTGTAAGGTATGTTTTTCTCTTGATGTAAAGCGAGCACCTGGCGGCGCAAATCGTCATAATGTTTATCCTTGAAATCTGCCTCTGAATTATAGATTTTCACATACACATGACCTTGCGGAGCCTTGTCAGACTTCTCGGCAGGCAAAAACTGACGCACCTCGTTATACGCATTGGCAATTCGGTTGTCGCCAAAGTCCGACACATCGTCCATCAGACTTGCCATTTTTGGAAAGACATAGTTGTTGAAAGCGATAATCACGTTGTCGCTGCGGAAATTATAAATGAGGTTTTTCGCAGATACCTGATTGGTGAATTCATCGTGTTTTCCCATGTTTTCAAGAATATGCCAGTCACCGTTACGCCAGCGGTAGATGCTTTGTTTCACATCACCCACTATAAGATTCTGACGGTTATTGCTGAGCAGTTCATTCAGCAACGGCCTGAAATTACCCCACTGCTGCCGCGATGTATCCTGAAACTCATCCATCATCAGATGGTTGAGCATGGGACCTATCTTTTCGAACACAAACTCCGTATTGCCCTCACCATTCATCAAATCGTTAAGCAGAGCACCCGTCTGTGACAGCAGAAGTTGCTGATTTTCAGCATTTATTTCATTAACTTCCTCATCAATGGAGGAAAGAAGTCCGAGTTGGTGAATATTTTTCAGCACAAGCTTGGCACTATTGTAACTGTACAGATTTCTCAGGTATTCGTCGTAAAAGTCCTGGATTATCCCGCACAATGCAGTCGCCATATCATTTGCCTCAGCATCATTAAGGGAAGATTTCTTCAGCATCTTTTCAGGAGGTTTGTCACCAATAGCGTATGCCGGAATCGTTTTTCCCATAGTTTTTAGCTGTCCCGCATTCTCAACTCCGGAAATAATCCATCCCAATTCCCTGCCGTCAAATGCTTTTTGGGAAGACAGTGACTTGTCACCAATAAACATCAAAACTTTTTCAGAGATTGACTTAATATTATGTTCGCAAGTGTTTTTTATGGCAAACAGTTTGTCGCGCATATCCTCAATCAGCTTGGGGTTATCATCAAATTCCTTCTGTAATCTCTTGCTATTCTGACGATATACTTCTTTACCGAGCTGATTGGAAAAGGACTGCAGCATATCGGTTATACTCCATTTGGCACCTTCGTCCACCCTATCGCCCACGAAATCCAAAATACGTTTCTTGAGTTTATCCGTTTTTTCATTCTTGTCAGGATTTAGTGATGATATAAGCCTTTCCACAGCCATTTTGCGCACCTCCTCATCATTGATTTCAGTACGGATATTTGCCGGAAGACCAAGTTCGTGCGCAACACCGTTCAGCACACTCTGGAAAAAGGAATCTATGGTGGAGACCTTAAACTGGTCGTAATTATGCAAAATTTCGAGCAATATCTTTTTAGCCCGCTGACTGTATCCGTCAATCTCCTCCTCTGTGAAAGAAGCCATGCTGTCATCTTTGATAATTTCAGCAATCTTCTTCAGATAGCTGTTGGTGTCTTTGGAGCGTTCATCGGCGGACTGGCGTTTATCGTGGATTACGGCAATATTGTAGAGGGTGCCGAGGATACGGTCCTTCATTTCACCTGTAGCCTTCACGGTAAAAGTCACTGCAAGGATATGCCTGTATTCGTTTGGTGAAGGGGAATTGAGCAGCATTGCGATATATTCCGCAACCAAAGTGAAAGTCTTTCCCGAACCCGCAGACGACCTGTAAACGGTCAATGGCTTTGTATTGGTAATCATATTATAATTCAGAGCAAATTTTATTTTTTATTAATTGCCTTAAGATATTCAGCCGTCTTTTTGTCAAACAATCTTATGATAAGTTCATCTTCAAACAGTTGCTGCGGAGTAACAGAAGAAAACCGACTTTCCTTGTCAAAAATCCAAAGCTTGTCGGCAGTATGTATTGCCATTTCGAGATTGTGAGTGGAAAGCAGCACACCTTTATTTTGTTTTTGAGTCATGTCGGAAAGCAGCTCCATCATCTCTATGCGCGACTGATAGTCGAGAAACGCCATCGGTTCATCCATGACTATATATGGAGTCTGTTGTGCTAAAGACTTGGCAATCATGGTTTTCTGCTTTTCGCCATCACTAATCATGTTGAACATGGCATTGCTTATCTTTCTGATGCCGATGATGTCGATAGCTTCATCTACGAGTTTATAATCGGAAGCCTTCAGACTGCCGAACATTCCCGAATAAGGATACCTGCCAAAAGCCACCACATCTCTGACGGTAAAGTTATCTATTGCAGGAGCATTTGATTTCACAACACTTATCAGTGAGGAAACACTCTTCTCATTCAAGGTGTTGCCATCCTGACCTTCTATATTGACGATTCCGGAAACAGGTTTCTGGAATCCGCATAAAGTCTTTATCAGCGTGGATTTGCCGGAGCCATTAGGTCCGATCAGCAAGACGAGTTCACCTCTGTCAAGTGTCGCATTAATGCCTTCCGACACGACACGTTTCACCTTCCTGCCCGACAAGTAGCCGATTATCAAGTCTTTAAGTTCTATCATCTCAAATTCTTAACTGAAGGTTGAAACAGAATCCATATCAGTATCGGTGCGCCGATGATGGAAGTGATGACGTTCACCGGCAATGCGCCATCGATGCCCGGAATACGGGAAATCACAAGACACAGCAAAGCGAACAGGCCGCCCCATATTATGCTGAACGGCAGAACCACCCTATGTTCGGATTTCTTAAGAGAGAATCTCACGATGTGAGGAATGGCAAGTCCGATAAAACCTATAGGTCCGCAATAGGCAGTGACTATCGCTATCAGCAGACTGGAAATCAATATGATAAGGGTACGTGCCCGATAGACATTCACCCCAATATTTTCAGCATATTCATCACCGAGAAGGATAGCGTTAAGAGGTTTTATCATAAGAAAACAAGCAACAAGAAGCAGCAATATTACAGAGAAATAAAACGGAACCATCGACTGCGGAACGCTGGAAAAACTTCCCATCCCCCATAGGACGTACGAATAGAGGCTTTCCTTCATGCTGAAGAATTCAATAACCGAGATTACTGCGGAAGAAATGAACGAAGTCATAAGTCCCACTATCAGAACGACAAGCTTATTGGATATTTTTGTAGAAATATACAGTAAAATCAGTATGATTGGCAATGCACCGAGAAATGACGACACCGCAATCCACAGCTGGCGCGACAATCCTGCTGAAGCGACCATAGTCGGTGTGGCGCCGATTATCAGCAGACATACTGCAACTCCGAGATTGGCACCAGAGCTGATGCCCAATACCGAGGGGTCGGCAAGCGGATTGTTGAACAGCGTCTGCAGCAGAAGCCCTGAAACTGACAGTGCCGCCCCTGTCAGCAGAGCCGTCAGCGTCATATTCAATCTCGAAGAGATTATAATATTCTTCAACTCCGACAGTTCCGTATTGCCTGAAAGGTACTGCAACATATCCGCCATAGTGATTCCGACATTGCCCATAAAAACATTGACGACAACAGCAGCGATTAGAACTATTATCGAAATCGCACCGATTATCCAATATGTACTGTTTTGTTTCATCTTTTATACACTTGACGTCAACTATAACCACCTTACTTAAGAAGACCGTAAAGACCGCCGGCCATTTGCAATCAATCGTTTCCTTATCTGCTATCTTTTAGCACTGTAATCCCTCTCGCCGAAAATTGCAGTACCGATTCTGACCATAGTGCTACCCTCTTCAACCGCAATTTTATAATCACCCGACATGCCCATCGACAATTCCCTGAACTGCCCGTTATCGGGATAGAACTGTTTCTTTATCTCATCGAAATATGATTTCAGTTTCTCAAACTCGCTTCTCACCTGGTTTTCATCATCAACAAAAGACGCCATTCCCATAACGCCCTTGAGACTCACGTTGTTAAGAGAATGGAACATGTCGGACTTGAGAAACCCAACAGCCTCCTCAATGCTAAAACCATGTTTTGATTCCTCGGTCGCAATATGAAATTCCAAAAGACAATCCATGGTCTTATTCAATTTTGCCGCCTCGGCATTTATGCCTGAGAGCAGTTCCGGAGAGCTGATGCTGTGTATCATAAAGGCATGAGGAACCACATACTTTATCTTGTTGGATTGTAAATTGCCGATAAAATGCCATCGTACGTCATCGGGCATCATAGGGAACTTGTCACGCAGTTCCTGAGGTCTGTTCTCACCGAAATCACGTTGTCCTGCGGAATAAGCCTCCTGCAGTTTTTCTATGGGTTGAAATTTAGATACTGCTATCAATCTGACTGTCGGCGGTATCGAGTTCTTTATGGTCAACAGATTGTCCTTCAGCATTTTGTTTTTCTATATTTCTAATTTTGATATCGAGTGAGACTATCATCGCGACATAGAGCCAGAAAGGTACGGCAGCCTTGTCAATATCGAGGAAGTTGTTCATAAGTCCATGAGTGTAATACGTCACGAAGGCAAGCATACAGAACAGAACTATATGCTTGTCATTTCGGTCTTTTGCATGCGTATATACACGTCCTCCTGTCGCAAATATTGAAATCATCAGTGCAAACACGAGAATAAGTCCGGGCAGACCCTGTTCCGACAGCGGACCGAAATATTCGCTGTGACAGTTACCCACATCACCGGCATTGGTACTGATGATAGTTTCTTCCCTGGCACGTTGGAAAGGAGCATATACAAACTGATATGTTCCCGGTCCCCAGCCGACTACAGGGCGTTCTTCAAACATTCTTATTGCACATGACCAACGGTTGATACGCTCAAGGTTGGACGCATCGGATGAAATGTTGGTCATTGACTTTATATGATCCACGAAATTCTGACTCGATTCGTTATTGTTTCTCTGCATGGAGATTAAAATCTGGTCTTCGAAAGCGAAGAACAGACCGACAAGGCAGGCGACTATGACCACTGCATATTTGAACTTGATTTTCAGCAGGAATGCAAGAGCTACGAGCAGTGCCACAACAGCGCTTATCCATGCCGCACGTGTGAACGACAGATATGTGGCTATAACGAAAAGCACTAACAGCACCAAAGCGGCTAACCTTTTCAGAAGTGAATATTCCGAACTCAACAGGTAATAGACGAGAAACGGAATCATAAACACCAGCATGGCACCATAACAAGTGTGTTCAGGAAAGAACGGAAACATCACCCAAAGTCCCGATTTGGCTGAAAATCCGTGCATTGCATGGTTGATGATGGTATAAACTATAACTATAGTGAAGGCGATTACGTATGCCCAGTTATACTTTATTATATTCTTCTGATCCCCCTTGAAAATGCGTATAGCCACAAAATAGCAAGGAATGACAAACCACAGTCTTGCAGCAAGATACTTGAATGAAACCACAGGCATCGAACTCGTGATTGAACATACAAACATCCAGAATAGAACTATGAAAATGCATATTGTCACCGGATGTGAAATAATATCCTTGTCTATTTTTCCGTCATAGCACATCTTGAAGATGAACATGAACGTGAACAGTATCAGCATGATTTCATCAGGGATGCCGATGGAGATGCCGAATTCGGTCCCGATAAGATTCACCGACAGAGGGGCACTGAACACAATAAGCAGCATAACGTCCTTCAGGGCAAAGAAATACAGGCATACTGTAATCAAGGCAACAGGCACTAACAGAGGCACCCAGGCCAGTTCCTTGATGATGCAGAAGACTATCAGCACCAAGAAAGCCAAACAGGCACCATAGACACCGAGTATTTTCTGTTTTTTGCTCATTGTTCAGACACTATTCCTTCTTTCTGCCGGAGACATTTTCCGCGATGAGAAATCCCAAATACGACAGGAAAAACATACCTATTCCTGCAAAGACAACTATCACCCATCTGATAGGCAACGCTTTCTTGTCAGCAGGATATGGATATGAAACCATATTTGAATATGTGTAATCTCGTGCCGCATTGCTGATAGCATACATATATTGCTCCTGAACGAAACTTTTGGTCTCACCGGCAGAATAAAGTTCAATTATTGCATCAATATATTCAGGATCCGAGATGAGATTGATACCGGTTGTCGAACGCTTTTCCTTTATTTCTGCAAGACGCTTGGAAATTGAATCTATCTGACCGTTGATATCATCAACCATCACCAGGGTATTAGGTACGACCTCCTGGAATTTTTTCTTCTGAGCTCTACGTATCTTATTATCCGTCAATGATATGATTGAATTAACTATATTGCAGGCAACTTGCGGGTCCTTATCATAAACCGTAATCTGAACCGCATAATACCCTGTCTGTTCACAGCGGATATTCCTGCCATATTCATACATCATGTCGGCATAACAGTGAGGTGCCTCCTTTGATATTCCATAATGTCCGAACAAATCATACATCCGGATTATGGAATCCTTGATATCCTGGCCTGTAAGCCACTGCATATACTGTTCTGTCTCACTTTCCTCAGAATATGGTGAAATATTCGACGGATACAATGTAGCCTGTGATTTAAACCTCGGAGTAATGAAAGCAGGACCTGAAAAGATGATTCCTGCAATAACTCCAATCACAGTCAAAATTACCAAATGCAACTTGTATTTCCAAAATACATTGAGCATTTTGTCAGCCGCAAAAAAGTTGTCGTTCATATCTGTGTTTCTTTTTGTCATTTTATCATCAATATTTTGGGTTTTGTTTTCACTTTCATTAACTTTAACATCTGAGCTATTGGAACCATTAATTCATAAGCTGTCACGTCGTTCGTCAGGGTCCTTCTTACCCTTGTCGGTATTTTCAGTTTCCCGTTTCTCCTGCGGCTTGTCGGACATTAATTTTCTCTTGGCTTTATCGGCTCTTTCCTTCTCCATTTCACGCTGTATTTCACCGGGGACACGTTCTATGAAAATAATTACGAATAGTGCAAAAATGAAAACTGCCAGCATTGACAGCAGCACTATGAGCCACCTTATAGGATACGACTTGCGTTCAGCCTTATAAGCATGTGACACTATAAATTTCTGTGGGAGAATCTGTTCCGCATCGACCTTGGCCTCATCGTATTTAGCCTTTATTTCGCTGAGTTGGAGTTTGTCGTATTCAAGCTGGTCACGAAGGGAAACGTATGGAGTACCGTATTTGGCAAGGATTTCAACCTGTTCCTGCAAATCCTTTATTGCTCTCTTATCACCTTTGGCGATAACAATGGCGAGCTGTTCGTTAACCATCTCCGACTGGGTTTCATAGTCATTTACTCCGAGAGAACGCAGAACAGCAAGTGAATCCTCCATCACCCGTATGTCATGGACTTTGTCAAGATAAGCCTTTTCAACTATTTTAAATGCCTGCATTGCTCTGTCCTTCTGCATTTCATTGCAGGTGGAGTCATATATTTCACCGATAGTATTGGCTATATCGGCAGCCATCTGCGGATCCTTGTCCAAAACCGTCACCGAAACCGCAGAGAATTCAGTTCTCTTACACTTTATATTCTTCTTGTACGCATCATGAAGCTTTGTATATTTGTACTTGGAGTTGGCATACCCGTAGTGATTGAGCAAATCAAACCTTTCAATTATCTTGTCTCTGATTCTTGTAGAGTTCAGCACCTGTAACATCTGATCAATCTGCTCATCCTCGCCGTACTGAAGAATATCCTGTTTGATATTGACCTGCTCTGTAAGCAATGACTTTGATATTGAATTACTTGATGACGGAAACAAAATCAACTGTGATTTGTATTTCGGTTCAATGAAAAGCGGTGATGACACAATCGTCACAACTGCTGCCGTAATCAACAACAAAACAATCAGTTTCTTACGATGTTTGTAAATCAACCTGAACAGGTAGGTTGAATCAAATCTGCTGTCTGTATCCATTTATTTGAGTTATTTTCATAATAAGTTGCGAAAATAATCAAATTTTACGATAACATTGAAATTTTTCTCAAATTAAATTATGAGCCGGCTGAAGCCAGTCTTCTTATCGCTAAACAGGTTTTGAGCCGTAGGAATCGGAGTAAATGTCCGAAAGGGTGTTTTTAATGTACATTGTCGGCATTGATATTGCCAAACGTTT
>CALFIZ010000227.1 GCA_937877575.1 uncultured Marinilabiliales bacterium
TAGTCAGCTGATATTTAGCGATATAATATTGGCAAATATTTATTAATTCGTTATTGCATTTTGCTCCACATCTTCTGAGATATGTGAAGTTGCCATGCTTGAAATAATAATTGATGATGGCATAAAGAGTTACGAGACCTGCGTCAACGCAACCATTAATGGAACGTACGGACAGATTATGCATCTGCTGCAGTTCATATATATTGAAATTTTTTAGTGAATTCATGTTAGCCATTCCAATAGTCAATTTTTGCAAAGTTAAAACTTTTATTCATATATGAAATTCTTTGAATTAAGATTGCAAGTCATTCAATATGAAGGTGTGTGTATTTTGATAATCTTGCTCTCGCCGATGCCTGCGCTGCTTTTTGCAAAAGCACGGATTAAATAGTTTTTGTCGGCGTCTATACCGTTGATAGTATCCCGGAAAACGACATTTCCATTGAAGTGAGAATAGAATATTGTGTCACAGTCGGAATATGACGGTGGATTCGGATTGCTTGGATAATTCACGCAGAATCCTATTTCCGAAAGCGGCTGCGAACCATAGTCGACTATAACAGCCGAAACGATTATCCAGTAGCGGGAGTTCTCTTCGGCTTCCAAATAGTCAACACTTGGCGGCGTGTCTGTATGTTTGCAACTGAACAGAATCAGTGCTAACAAAAAAAGTAAAATTTTGTTTTTCATGGAATTGGTTGTTTGTTGTTTTTACATTTCTTTGTATAATTAACGTATAACTGTATGGTTAAAGTATGTGTCAACGTATAATTATATTTAACACTTAGGTGTTACATTCTGTTTGGGACATCAATCCCTAACAGATTCATGGCATGTTTAATGGTGTTGGCAACGAAAAATGAAAGCAGAAGCCTCATGTTTCTGATTTCGGGATCCGGTTCCTTCAGGATGTTGATGTCCTGATAGAAATGATTGTATTGCTTTGCGAGTTCGTATGCGTAATTTGCGACGACTGCCGGGTTGAAGTCTTCTGCTGCCTTGGCGATGGTTTCAGGAAAACCGTGCAAGGTTTTCAGAATATCGAGTTCGCTTTCATTGAAGTCGTTGAAAGTGGTCGGTACTGCGGATAAGTCCGAAGGATTGAATCCCTTGTCATCATTGGCGGCTTTTGACAGAACTGATTGTATTCTGGCGTAAGTATATTGTATGAAAGGTCCTGTGTTCCCGTTGAAATCAATGGATTCTTTCGGATTGAAGAGCATGTTCTTTTTCGGGTCAACTTTGAGCACGAAATATTTGAGAGCAGCGAGACCCACCATTTCGGCGAGAGAGTCAGCCTGTTCGGAATCAGCCTGAACCTTTCCAAGTTCACCTATCATTTCCGCAGCAGTGTTGTGCATCTCGTCCATGAGGTCGTCAGCGTCAACCACTGTGCCTTCACGCGATTTCATCTTGCCGGTAGTGAGTTCGACCATTCCGTAGGAGAGATGATAAATTATGTCAGCCCAGTCATACCCGAACTTCTTGAGCGTCAGCTTCAAAACATCAAAGTGGTAAAGCTGCTCATTCCCAACCACATATACCATTCTGTCGGGTGAATATTGCTCGTGACGGGTGATGGCGGTGCCTATATCCTGTGTGATATAGACAGATGTGCCGTCTTTTCTGAGCAGAATCTTTCTGTCGAGCCCTTCGGCAGTCAAATCTATCCATATTGAGTTGTCTGGGTCTTTTGTTACAATGCCTCTGTCAAGGGCATCATATACATTCTGTTTGCCGAGAAGATAGGTCTGGGATTCGTAGAATGTCTTGTCGAATGTAACCCCAAGTCGTCCATATGTCTTGTCGAAACCGTCATAAACCCACGAATTCATTGTCTTCCAAAGCTCTATCGTGTCCTTGTCGCCGGCTTCCCATTTCCGAAGCATCTGATGGGTCTCCTGCATGATTGGGGCTTTATCTTCAGCCTCTTCCTTGCTCATTCCGTGTGCGACAAGGTCTTTGACTTCCTCCTGATACTTGTTGTTGAATTCAACGTAATAGTCGCCGATAAGATGGTCGCCTTTTTTGCCGGCTGTCTCCGGAGTCTCTCCGTTACCGTATTTCTGCCAGGCAATCATCGATTTGCAGATGTGAATGCCCCTGTCGTTTACGAGATTCACCTTGATGACTTCATCGCCATTAGCCTGCAAAATGTTTGATACAGACATGCCGAGCAGGTTGTTGCGGACATGTCCGAGATGCAACGGCTTGTTTG
>CALFIZ010000228.1 GCA_937877575.1 uncultured Marinilabiliales bacterium
TATGATATTAACCAAAATAAACTTCTTGAAAAAAATGTTTATAATACTTATAGAAATAGTAATCAAATTATGAACAATAAAACAAGAAATAATAGTAACAATAAAATAAAAAATAAAATCAATACAACAAGACCAAGCTTACACAAAAAAAGTTTTAATACATTTCATTATACGGGATTTAATACTACTAACGATAAAATTCCGAAATTAAATTATATCAACATTGTAAATCCTACAACTCTCACCCGAAATGTCACGTGCGACAACAGCCGCTCGTTTAAGATGAATGTTGATGATGAATTGAGATACAGTTACTTGGTTGATTACATTTATAACTATTATTACGATTCCAACGTCATTATATACACAACTGACGAAAAGAAAGATTCAGCAACTATAGATTACATAAGTAAGTTGTTTGCCAATGCAGCTGACAGGACCGGAATTCCAAAGACAGTGAGCGTATTTTCCCAGAAGACCGACTTCAATTCCGGATATTCGAAGTATATCATAGAAACTCGCACAAATGTCATAATAAGTCTTGCAGCCACTTATCCGCATGTTCTGGACCATCTTACTCGTCTGAATAAATATAGCAAAGACGGCAGAATTGTGCTTTTCGGGAATGAGTCGTGGACAAGTATGGAACTTGATAACAGTTATCTCAACAATACAAATTTCCATTTTATCGGCAACAAGTATATCGACTATCATGACGCTGATGTGAAACGGTTTGTCAAGGCTTTTTCAGACAAGTATTTTTCTGAGCCGAACAGCAGTCAGTATGCTTATTTGGGATATGATACCTTCTTTTATTATCTGAATATGCTGTATTATTTCGGGTATGATTTTCCCGAATATGTTTCCGATGTGTATTATGAAGGTCTTGAATCTTCGTTGTACTTTGCTCCGGCTAAGAAATCATACGGTTTTGAAAATTATTTCCAGAATATCTATGAGATTGATGATTACAGTTATAAGGTCAGTCAGAACACCGGTTATTTCTGGAAGTCCTGTGCCACCGATTTGAAGTCGTTGATTATGATGAACAGCAATAGATAATGTTATTTGTCTTTCGGTTTGCCAGAATCGATTTTATAGTATTTGCGGTATGTCGGGTCTTTTTTAATGTTCTTTGCAAGTGTTGTCTTTGCCTGGAATACCATTTTACGGTAATATCCTTCACTGCATCCGAGTTTGTTTGCTCCATCTTTTCCATTGCCACCGTCAATCGCTGTTCTGAGAGCTTTTCTGTATGGGTCTTTAACTTTATCCATAGACCGTTTAACCATTTCTATCTTTTCTTTGGTCACCTCATCAGCTTCGACAGATAGGGAGGGAATGAAATCTTCCATTTCTCCATTTTCACTTGCCAATGTATAATTGGGCAGCACAACTTCCTGATAATGTTTTATTTCTCTAAGGCGTTGCATCCACATGTTGTGCACTATCCCGATAAACATTGCAAATACCCTTATTTTCTTGTTCAACACATCTTTCCTGCCTCTGAATTTTTCAGTTATGACGAGTATTGCGTCCTGGAACACATCCTCTGCTTCGTCATACGTCCCGTTGTTGGCAATGACAAACTTTGCCACAATACCAAACAGTTTCTGATAAAAATACTTGTATATGTTCTCATCATTTTCAATAATGGCTTTTATAATCATATCATCTTTTAATTCCATAGGCTGTGGTTTAAAAGTTCAAGTATCTCTAATTTTACTGTATTATCCGGAACAGAACATATTGTTGTCGGCAAAGCTGTAAAAATCGTTGCTACAGATGATGACGTGGTCGATAACCTGAATGTCAAACACCTTGCAAGCCTCAATCATCTTATTGGTGAGTGCGATATCCTCTTTGCTCGGAGAGGGATTTCCAGACGGGTGATTATGTGCGAGGACCATGACTGACGACTTGAGCTCCATACCGATGCGTATGATGTTTTTTTGGTCAATTACTGTTGCAAACAATCCCCCTTGGCTAATCATCTTTTTGGATATGATTTTCAGCCCTCTGTTGAGGTATATGACCCAGAATTCCTCGTGGTCTATGAAACCAATGATTGGCTTCATGACCTTGAAAATGTCATCGCTGTTTTTTATGACCTGTTGCTTGGAACTTTCGTTCCGACTAATTCCTCGGAGAACGAATTCTATTGCCGCAACTATGGTTACAGCTTTTGCATATCCGATTCCTTTATGTTTCATCAAATCGTAAATATCGGATTTCATGAGCCTGTTCAGGTCGTTGTCGTAAGATTCTATGATATCTCGGGCAAGTTGCAACACGTTGCTTTCGTGAGTTCCGGAACCGAGTATAATGGCAAAAAGTTCGGCATCGGTCAATGTCTTCACGCCGTTTATTATCAGTTTTTCCCTTGGCCGTTCCTCCATTACCATGCTTTTGATGGTTTTGTTTCCGTAAGTTTTTTTCATATATAATATCCTTTATATATATATGAAAAAACGGCCGTGTTTGTTACCTATTCCGAAAGCAAAAAAATCTTAATTTTTCTTTTCTGTCTTCGTGGTTTTGCGTGTTTTTTTGGAAGTTGCTGATTTATTGCTTGTTATGGTTACATCTATATCTCCGTCTTTGTAGTCAACCGTGACGGTGACATTCTTGTTTTGCACTTCTTCAGCGATGATTTTCTCCGATACCGGGTCTTCGATGAATCGCTGAATGGCGCGATGAATAGGACGTGCACCGTATTGGACGTCCAACTCGTGGTCAATTATGTGTTCAATTAGTGAATCCTTGACTTTGAGTGTCATTCCCAAGTCACTCATTCTCTTAGATATAGTGTTGATTTCGAGTTTGATGATTGACTTCATGTCTTCTTTTGTGAGGGCATTGAAATAAATGATATCGTCCAATCTGTTGAGAAATTCAGGTGAGAAAGTCTTATGCAGAGCTTTTTCAACGATTGATTTGGAGTATTCGCTAAGGTTTTCGGCGTTGGTGGCATTGAAGCCTACACCGCCGCCGAAGTCTTTGACCTGGCGTGAGCCTATGTTGGAGGTCATGATTATAATAGTGTTTCTGAAGTCGATTTTGCGGCCGAGACCGTCAGTCATAACACCGTAGTCAAGCATTTGCAGCAGCAGGTTGAAGACATCCGGGTGAGCCTTTTCGATTTCATCGAGGAGAACCACCGAATACGGGCGTCTTCTTACGACTTCGGTGAGCTGGCCGCCTTCTTCGTGCCCGACGTATCCCGGAGGGGCGCCGATGAGACGTGAAACATTGAATTTTTCGCTGTATTCGCTCATATCGATTCTTATGAGAGCGTCTTCCGAGTCGAACATGCTGTTTGCCAGGCATCTGGCGAGATATGTCTTTCCCACGCCGGTCTGTCCGATGAATATGAAACTGCCGATAGGCTTGTTCGGGTCCTTGAGTCCAGCGCGGTTACGGCGTATGGCCCTTGCAATTTTCATCACGGCGTCGTCCTGACCGATTACGCGATCCATAAGATTTTTTTCAAGTCTGATGAGTTTTTGCGTTTCGTTGCTGGATATCCTGTTGACAGGTATTCCCGACATCAGTGATACCACATCTGCGACGTTTTCGGCTGTGACAGTAGGAGGGTTCTTCTTGGAATCTTCTTTAAACACTGTCCAAAGATGTGAGATTTCAGAGCCGAGTTTAATTTCCGTTTTGTGGAACTTTTCGGCGTCTTCGAAGCGTTCGTCCTTTATGGCTTCAATCTTCAGAGGAAGGATTTCGCTGAGTTTGTTTTCGGCTTCTTCGATTTCTTTAGGGACATCGTGGGAAGTTTTTATGTGTACCCTTGACCCTGCCTCGTCCATGGCGTCTATTGCCTTATCGGGCAGGAAACGGTCGGTTATGTACCTGTTGGTCAGTGTCACACAGGCTTTTATGGCCTCATTGCTGAAATGGACAAGGTGATGCTGTTCGTATTTGGCCTTTATCTTGTTGAGAATCTGTATTGTTTCCTCGCATGAAGGAGGTTCGACAACAACTTTTTGGAAGCGTCTTCCGAAGGCGACTTCCTTTTCGATATATTGCCTGTAGTCATCGAATGTGGTGGTGCCGATGCACTGGATTTCGCCCTTTGTGAGCGATGCTTTTATTATGCTTGAGGCATCAATGGAGCCTGAGGCGTTGCCGGCACCTATCAGTGTGTGGATTTCATCGATGAAAAGTATGAAATCGCTGTTACGTTTCAGTTCGTCGATGATATTCTTGATTCTTTTTTCAAATTCCCCGCGGTATTTTGTGCCTGCTACAAGAGAGGCGACGTCGAGGGAGAATATCTTCTTGCCGAGAAGGTTGCGCGGGACTTTCTTTTCGACTATCCTCAGTGCGAGGCCGTCCACAAGAGCGGTTTTGCCTACTCCGGATTCACCTATTATTATTGGGTTGTTCTTCTTCCTGCGGCAGAGTATCTGCGCCATTCTTTCCAGTTCCTTGTCGCGGCCGACGATAGGGTCGATCTGACCTGCCGTTGCAGCTGCTGTCAGGTCCGTCCCGAATGCTGCCAGCATTGAGTCGTCACCTTTGTATTGTTGCTCGTTATCATCGAATATGTCGTCTAAATCGTCATCGTTGTCGTCATCGTCCATATCCATGTCATCGTCATCATAGTCATTAAAAAACAAAGCCTCAAATTCATCACCGTGGTGAGTGCTTCTTCTCTTAGGTCTGGGCTCGGATTGCGTCTTGCCTTCAGCATTTGCAAGAAGGTTGTTTGCCAACTCGTAATTGTATTTGTAACTGTTGAGGATCTTGCAAACTGTTGAGTCGCTGATGTACAGAATGGCGAGGAGAATGTGCTCCGGGAGAATCGATGTCTCATTGTGTTTTATCTGTTCAAGAAACGACAGGTTGATGGCACGTTCGGCCTGAATGTTCAGAGGGGCATCGAAAGAGGAATTTGATGTCAGCACCGATTCCTTCTCCACAATACGGCTTTCAATGTTGCGGCGGATATCCTTAAGATATGGTCTGATAGGCTCAAGCATAACTCCGACATTGCCTGTCGGTTCACGCAGAATACCTAAGAAAAAATGGTCAACACCAATGTAATTGCAGCCTAAACGGGAGGCTTCCTCCCTGCTGTAGGATATGATTTTCTGCGACGAATCCGAAAAAATTGATTCCATTGTTAACGAGTTAAATATTTTGTCTGCAAATTTAGTGTCTAACCTTTATTGGAATTATTCGCGGTATCATCATATTATCAACAAATTAATGTTTATTTAGTTTTTAACTTTTGAAAGACTAATTCTGTTAAAAAAATCGGAACTAAATATAAATAGGTAGAAGAAAAAATTGTATTTTTGCAACTTAGTTTTGTACATAAAGTACAGAGAATAGGAATATGGAAGATAAAAATGAAAAAATAATCAGGGTTAATCTTGAAGAACAGATGAAATCGGCGTATATCGACTATTCTATGTCGGTTATAGTGGCGAGAGCCCTGCCGGATGTTCGCGATGGACTTAAACCCGTACACAGACGTGTTTTGTTTGGCATGTCGGAACTTGGCATAAGGTCAAATACATCCTTTAAGAAGTCAGCACGTATCGTGGGTGAAGTCCTGGGTAAATATCACCCTCATGGTGACTCCTCTGTTTACGATGCGATGGTGAGAATGGCTCAGCCGTGGCTGCTGAGATACCCGATGGTTGACGGACAGGGTAACTTCGGCTCTATCGACGGTGACAGTGCCGCTGCCATGCGTTATACCGAGGCGAGACTGACGAAGTATTCGGAGGAAATGCTTGCCGACATCGACAAGGACACTGTCGATTTTCAGAATAATTTTGATGACTCGCTTCAGGAACCGGTCGTGCTGCCTTCAAGACTGCCTTACCTTCTTGTAAACGGTGCGTCAGGTATCGCCGTGGGTATGGCAACCAATATGGCGCCGCATAACCTCGGCGAAGTCATTGACGGTATCAACGCTTATATTGACAATAATGACA
>CALFIZ010000229.1 GCA_937877575.1 uncultured Marinilabiliales bacterium
CTTACACCTATCGAAAGAAGCACCATGTCGGACTCTATGCTCTCATTATTGCCGAAAAAAACGTGAAGGCGGCCGTTTTTAGTTTCAAAGCGGTCAACTTCCCTATTAAGATAAAGTGCCACGCCATTATCAATCAGTTGGCGATGCACATGGGAAGCCATTGAAAAATCGACTGGAGCCATTACCTGGTCAGTCATCTCCACTATTGCAACGTGGATTCCGGCATAACACAGATTTTCAGCCATTTCTAAACCGATAAAACCGCCGCCGACAACGACTGCTTTTTTAACGTTGTGTGTTTCAATATAATCCTTGATACGGTCGGTGTCTTCCACATTTCGAAGCGTAAATATTCCGTCGAGGTCAACACCTTTCAGTGACGGGCGCACCGGCTCGGAACCCGGTGAAAGCAAAAGCCTGTCGTACGATTCAACATATTCGCCGCCATCAGTACGGCGTACAGTCACCTGCTTCTGCCCAGTGTTGATGCCAATGACCTCATTTCCAATTCGCACATCGATGTTGAAACGCTTTCCGAAAGACGCCGGCGTCTGCACAAACAGCTTATTACGGTCGCTTATCACACCACCGATATAGTAAGGCAGTCCGCAGTTGGCGTAAGATATATGTTTATCCTTTTCGAGAAGGATGATTTCGGAATTTTCGTCCGCCCTGCGAATGCGTGCGGCTGCAGTTGCACCGCCGGCCACTCCGCCAATAATTACATGTTTCATATCTGATAGCTTTAAATGTTACATTACATTGCCCAAAGGAGCAAACCGATGCAAATAATGATGCCTGTGACAATGAGGTCGATGATGCAGAACCCCATGATATCCTTGGCATTAAGTTTGGCAATAGCTAATGCCGGCAAAGCCCAGAAAGGCTGGATAAGGTTTGTCCATGCGTCGCCCCATGAAATAGCCATGCCGGTAAGTCCGGGGTTCACTCCCAGATTGGCACCTGCCGCAAACATAATCGGAGCCTGTATGGCCCAATGGCCTCCTCCTGAAGGGACAAACATATTGAGGACGGCAGCACACAGAAATGTCAGCAAAGGATATGTGTGCGCATTTGAGACACTGATGCAGGCATCGCTTATAACCGTTCCGAAACATATACCGCTTGCCCCTACGCCGGTGATAATCCCCATGATGCCGGCATAGAACGGAAACTGCAGGATTATACCCGCTGCACCTCCTACCGCTTTATTGAAGGCATGCACGTACGCTAACGGTGTGCCATGAAGCAATATGCCAAGTGCAAGGAAAATCAGAATAACAGTCCCCAAGTCGAAAGTTCCCCCACGAAACGCCAAGTGCATGACAATATATATAGCCATCAGTAACGCGACAATCCAGCTTAGAATACGACTGTTTTCAAGGCGTTCGGCAGGAGTGGAGTCAGCCACTTCTCCGGATTCCGGTTTTTCGTTCAACAACAGGGCAGGATTGACAGTCACGACCTGCGCTGCGTTCTTCGGATGCATCAGCGAGTTGACAATGACGATGGCGACTATGA
>CALFIZ010000230.1 GCA_937877575.1 uncultured Marinilabiliales bacterium
ACTTGGTGTATAAGACTAAGAATGAAAAGAACAGGGCTGTTATCAATGATATCCAGAAACTGGTCGAAGCCGGCAGGCCTGTGCTTGTCGGTACGACATCCGTTGAGGAATCCGAACAGCTCAGCCGATTATTGAGTCAACGGCACTTGCAACATAATGTGTTGAACGCCAAGTTGTTCAAGAAGGAGGCTGACATTGTGGCAGAAGCCGGCAGAAAAGGCAGGATTACCATTGCAACCAATATGGCAGGCCGTGGTACCGATATTAAACTGACCCCTGAAGTCATAGAGGCAGGCGGACTTGCCATCCTCGGTACGGAACGTCACGATTCAAGACGTGTTGACCGTCAGCTTAGAGGACGTGCCGGTCGTCAGGGAGACCCTGGCAGCTCACAGTTCTATGTCTCATTGGAAGATGACCTTATGCGTCTGTTCAGCTCCGACAGAGTGGCATCAATCATGGACCGTCTCGGTATCCAGGAGGGTGAAGTCATCCAACATCCTATGATTACCAAATCCATCGAGAGAGCACAGAAAAAAGTCGAGGAAAACAACTTCGGTATCCGTAAGCATACCCTTGAATATGACGATGTCATGAACGGTCAGCGCTCGGTGATTTACACACGCCGCCGTCATGCTTTGTTCGGTGACAGACTGTCGGTGGATATTTCAAATATGATTTATGATTCCATTGAGAATTTAGTGGAGACATATCAGGCTCAGAATGATTATTCCGGATTCGAATTTGAAATGATTAAACTGACAGGAATGCAGGTTAAATGCGATGAAAAGACATTCTTTTCAATGTCAGTCGATAATGTGACCCAGGAAATTTTCAATCAGGTGTATGAAGGATATAAGAACAAATTTGCGAAACTGGCGGAAGCTGCAGCTCCTGTGATAAAGGCAGTTGCTGAGAATCAGCCGCAGTTCAAGAATATTATTATCCCTCTGACTGATGGAAGAAGGAAGAGAAACATTATCGCTAACATTTCGAAATGTGTTGAAAATCCTCAGGTTGAGATTCCTTTGGCAGTGGAGAAGGGTGTGGTGTTGAGTTTTATTGACGATGAATGGAAGGAACACCTCAGAGCAATGGATGACCTGAAGGAATCGGTCAGAAATGCGGTGTATGAACAGAAGGATCCTTTGTTGGTTTATAAACTTGAAGCATACGATTTGTTCAAGAATCTGATTCAGACAATCAACAGTGAAGCTGTGTCTTTCCTGCTTAGAGGCAATATCCCTATACCTCAGGAAAGTGAAAACCAGGGACGTAATTTCAGGGAAGCTCCTCAGAATGTGAGAACTGTTTCCAACCGTCAGTTGAAGACCGAGCGCAGAGACATGCTTTCACAGTCCAATTCAAACACCCAGGGACCGCAGAAACAGCAGCCTATAAGAGTTGAAAAGAAGATAGGCAGAAACGACCCGTGTCCTTGCGGAAGCGGAAAGAAATACAAGAACTGCTGTGGCAGATATGCAGATGCTGATTAATATTATTGAAAATGAACAGAATACTTTTAAAATTAAGCGGTGAGTCTTTAAGCAGTGACGACGGCTATGGGATTGATGCGAAACGGCTTGACTATTATGTTGAAGAAATCATAGATGCCGTAAAATGCGGTTATCAGGTGGCCATAGTCATAGGCGGCGGTAACATCTTCAGAGGTTTGCAAGGCGCTAAGAAGGGAATCGACAGAATACAGGGTGATTATATGGGAATGCTTGCAACAGTCATCAATTCCATCGCTATCAAATCTGAACTTGAAGAAAGAGGATACAAGGCAAAACTGATGTCGGGAATTCCTGTCGAGAAAATAGCCGAAGCCATGACATCCACAAAGGCGATACAGTATCTCGAAGAAGGGAATGTTGTCATTGCTGCAGGCGGTACCGGCAATCCTTTTTTCACAACTGATTCGGGCGGAGCTCTGAGAGCTTTGGAAATAAAGGCTGACCTCCTTCTGAAGGGAACGAGGGTTGACGGTGTTTATGACAAGGACCCCGAAAAGTTTCCCGATGCAGTGAAATATGATGAGATAACTTTCGATGAAGCTATCGATAAAAATCTTAAAATCATGGACCAGACTGCATTTACATTATGCAAGGAAAATAATCTTCCAATAGTGGTTTTCAATATTAACCAACCTGGAAATTTGGCAAGGATTTTGAAAGGTGAAAGACTTGGTACGATAGTTAAAAACAAATAACCAAAACATTACAGATATGAATGAAAAAGTAAATGAAATCATTGAAGAGACAAAGATGGGCATGGAGGATGTGATAGACTTTTTTTCAAAGACATTGCAGAAATATCATGCAGGAAAGGCAACCCCTGATATGCTTGACGGCGTAAAAGTTGACTGTTATGGTTCGAAAATGCCTATAAATCAGGTTGGTAACATCAATATTCCTGATGCTAAACAGATAATTGTCCAACCATGGGACAAGAGTATGCTCGGTCCTATCGAAAAGGCAATACAGAATGCCAATTTGGGGTTCAATCCCATCAATAACGGGGAGGTTCTGAGAATCATAGTCCCGGCACTCACAGAAGAAAGACGCAAGGACATGGTCAAGAAAATCCGTCAGGAAGGCGAAACTGCAAAGGTGAGTATCCGTTCAGTCAGAAAAACGGCAAATAATTCATCCAAAGACTTGAAATCCAATGGGGTATCTGAGGATGAAGTCAAAGTTCTCGACACCAAAATACAGGACATGACCAACGAATTTACTGCAAAGGTTGACAAGATGCTTGCAGTGAAGGAAGAGGAAATAATGACAGTTTAGGGATGTAACATGTCTTTCCCCGCCGGGCTTTGGAAAATCTTAAGGTCGAAATATTCTATGCTTGCAAATATATGATCGAATAAATCTGACTGTATGCCTTCGTAGGGAATGAATGATGAAGTCGAAGTGTAAGCATATACCTCCAAAGGAATTCCATAGTTGGTTGATTGTTTCTGACGGACGAGAAGATCGGAATTCTGGTCAATGTAGGGACTGTTTTTCAGATAGTTGAAAATATATGCCCTGAATATTCCAAGATTGGTCTGGCGACGACCGTTAATGACAACGCTCGTATCTGTGTGGTTGTCCGAATTATAAGAAGATATCTCGATGGCTTTGTCGTCGAGATATTTTTTTATGTAATCGACTTTTTTCAGACGCTCCATGAGTTCGTTGTCACAGAACTTGACGGTTGATGCGTCAATGTAAACGGAACGGGTTATCATTCTCGTACCTGACTCCCGCATGTAGCGGTAATTGGTCACAGGTTCGGAAATCATACTGTATGTGGGTATCGTGGTTACAGTCTTGTTCCAGTTCTGTATCTTAACGGTTATAAGGGAGATATCAATGACTATTCCGTCAGCACCGTGAGAAGGCATAGCTATCCAGTCACCAACGAGAACCATCTTGTTGAAAGCAAGTTGGATGCCGGCTACGAAGCCCAGGATAGTGTCCTTGAAGACCAGCATTAAGACAGCGGATGAAGCTCCGATTGCAGTTAATATTCTTGAAGTCTGCACATTGAAAAGCAGCGAAAGAACTATGATCGAGCAGATTATGATTAAGACTATTTTAATTGCCTGGACGATGTTGGTTATGGACCGGCCGGACTCAAAGTTTTTGCTTTTGTATCTGAAGTTCCAGACGTCAAGCAGTGTGAATATCAGAAGTAATAATGCAATGACGTAAAGGGCGTTAATAACAGCATTGAAAAAACCAAGATTTATGCTGTAATGGCTGCTTATCTGTTTTATTAGTTTGTCACAGCAGGATAAAGGAATCAGGAGGGATAATTTGGTGAAGAAGTTGTTGTTGTAAAGTTCGTCGTCGAATGTGTTGGACGTGCGGTCGGCAAGTTTTTTCCCCCAGCGTTTGAACAATTTCTTGGATATGACAAGCACCAGATATGAAATCCCTAATGCTGCTATGATTAGAATTGCATAATAAATGATGTTGGATGTTTTTTGACTTAAAACATTAGGGTTGGTAAGCCATTTGAGAAGGGTTTTGTCTAAAAATTCATACATTTGTTGTGTGTTTCTTTGTTTGCAAAAGTAAAGTTTTTTTCATAGATATAGTGTGAAAAGATGAATATTGTTGTATTTTTGCAGAGCAATGTTTTAACATATTGTTTTACAATATTTAAAAGCAAATCTGATGAAGGTCGGAGCATATAATAAATTGGTGATTGTCATATTGATGATGTTTTTTTTGTCACTGTATGGCAGTGGCGCATGTTTTGTCGGTGAGGAAATCGGATGTGTCGGTTCTGAAACCATACAGGAGGCAGTTGATTCTGTAACACAGGAGTCTGTTGAATCTGTGAATTTACAGGGAACGGATAATTCCGGGGAGAAAATCACTTTTATCCGTCGGGTTACAGACTGGTACATGAACAACATCAATTATTATACGATAACGTTGCTGATGACGGTGGAGAGTTCTTTTATCCCGTTCCCGTCGGAGGTTGTGCTTCCGCCTGCTGCATGGAAAGCCGCTCATACCGGTGAACTGAGTCTTATATTGATATTTCTTTGTGCGATGTTTGGCGCCATAGCAGGAGCCTTGATAAATTATTTCCTGTCGATTTCGCTCGGAAGGGCGTTGGTGTATAAGCTGGCAGATACGAAATTAGCCCATATTTTGCTGATAAACAGGGAGAAGATAGAAAAAGCCGAGAAGTATTTTGTTGACCACGGCAAGTCATCAACCTTCATTGGACGGCTTGTCCCGGGTATCAGGCAGCTGATTTCCATACCTGCCGGACTCTCGAAGATGAATTTGGGTCAGTTCATAGGCTACACTTCATTAGGTGCAGGTATATGGAACATCATCCTCATTGCGTTGGGCTATTTCCTGTATTCGCAGCAAGAACTGTTGGGGAGAGTCTATAATGAAATCAAAATAGGCCTTTTGATTTTAGGCGCTGCGTTTGTATTGTATCTGATTATAAGCGGTGTCGTGAAGAATAAGAAAAAAAATGAATGCTAAACGGAATATATTTCGCCTTTTGTCAGTGTTTTTCCTGTTATTGACAAGTGTGGCGGCATTTCCGCAGGTAACCATATTCGGTGATAGTCTTTTTTGTGAAAGAGAAACCATACGATTATATGCCATGGCGCCTGATAGTTTCATTGATTAAGGGGGAGTGCCGGTAGTAGGTGTTGGCGATTTGTTGTGTGCCGACGGCACGACTGTCAAACCTGATGATTATGCTTCAAGCGGAAAGACTGCAATGGGAGTGGTGTTTTATGTTGACACGACAGGTGTCCACGGATGGGCTGCATCGCTCAGAACACCGGGGGTATATGGGTGTGTATGGAATAACGGCAGTGCCCGGCTGCGTTTCATCAACATGTCCGGAGAAGTTGGGGTGAAGGTTAACAACTTTGAAGGTAAAATCATTGATTGCTCCATTATCAATGATTTGGCTGGTTTTGAAAATTATTGTTGCAAATTTGCTGACGGCTTATACGGTGTTTTCAATTTTGTTATTCTGAATAATGGAAAGGTTATCACAAAAAAGGTGGTGGTAAAAAAACAACCTGTGCATTTGCATACCTTACATTTCCGGAAGCAGGTCCAGGTCGGTGTAGGGGTTTTCGTAGTAGAATGTGTTTTCTATAGACAAGATGTTTTCAACCATACCTATTTTGGTTTGTGCTATGGTGTTGTCCTTATCAATTTGAATGACTGCTCTGTAGTCGCGCAGGGCGTCGCCGAATTTGGCGAGTTTCCTATACACGTCACCCCTGAGAAGGAGACATTCAATGAGGTCAGAATCATTGTCGGGTGTTGCGTTTATGTGGTTTGAAAGGATTTCAAGACATTCGTTGTACAGGTTTTCATCAAACAGATTGTGAGCATTTTTTATGATATTGTTGTCGGACATTATTTCGATGAGTTAAAGTTCTTGTTTTGTTTTGTGCAAAAATAACGAAAAACGTTTCATTTCTGCCTAAAAAATAATTACTTTTGCAGAAAACAGAAAAATTCAGTTCTTATGATCACTAACAACTTTATAAATCGTCATGTCGGACCTGATAAGGAGCAGACAGACAAAATGTTAAAAGTGCTTGGAATTTCATCGTTGGAAGAAATGATGAGATTGACAATGCCTGATAAAATCAGATTGAAAGAAGATTTAGACCTCCCGAAAGGTATGAATGAGTATGAATACGCCAATCATATCAAGAGTCTGGCCGCGAAGAACAAAATATTCAAGACATACATCGGTCTTGGATACTACAATACCATTGTTCCCGGCGTTGTCCTGAGAAATGTTTTCGAGAATCCGGGATGGTACACATCCTATACCCCGTATCAGGCGGAGGTTTCACAGGGACGTCTGGAGGCGCTGCTCAATTTCCAGACTATGGTGTCGGATTTAACCGGGATGCCGATTTCCAACTGTTCGCTTCTTGATGAAGGTACTGCTGCAGCTGAGGCTATGATTATGACATTTCATAACAGGAGCCGTGAGGCTGCAAAACGTGGCGACAATAAGTTTTTTGTATCACAGGATGCTTTTCCGCAGTCGATTGCAGTCATTAAGACAAGAGCACATCATCTTGGAATAGAGGTTGTTGTGGGTGACGAATTCAAGTTCGACTTTGCTGACGGATTTTTCGGTGCATTTTTGCAGTATCCTAATGCAAAGGGCAGCATAAATGACTATGCCGGATTTGTCAATAAGGCTCATGAAAAGGGCATCATTGTCACAGTGGCGGTCGATTTGCTCAATATGGTTCTGCTTACTCCTCCTGGAGAATGGGGTGCGGATATCGTTATCGGTTCAAGCCAGAGGTTAGGAACTCCTATGGGCTACGGAGGTGCACATGCTGCATTTCTCGCAACCAAGGATGAGTACAAACGCAAGATGCCGGGCAGAATCATAGGTATCACCATCGATAAATACGGGAACAAGGCTTACCGTATGGCACTTCAGACACGTGAGCAGCATATCAAGCGTGACAAGGCTACCTCAAACATTTGCACGGCTCAGGCTCTGATGGCAATAATGGCAGGTTTCTATGCCGCTTACCACGGACCTGACGGACTGAGGGAAATAGCACGTCATACCAATATTTTAGCTATTGTACTGTCAAACAAACTTCAGGAACTCGGTTATATTCAGAATAATAAGCAATTCTGTGACACTCTCGACATTACAATGCCTGAGGGCGTATGCACATGCACAATCAATGCTCTTGCACTTGAAAATAAGATGAATTTCCGTATCATCAGCAAGGAAGAACTCTCAATCAGTCTTGATGAAACAACTTCACTTGATGATGTTAATCAGATAATTGCCATATTTGCAAAGGCTGCCGATAAGGAATTTGTGCCTTTCGTTTGTGACAGGGAGAAATGCGGGACTATGACTTCCATTGAAAGCAGGTTCCAGCGCACCACTCCGTATCTTACCAATCCTGTCTTCAACTCATATCATTCAGAGACCGACATGATGAGATACATGACATATCTTGTCAACAAGGATTTGTCGCTTGACAGGTCGATGATACCGTTGGGTTCATGTACCATGAAGCTGAATGCAGGTTCCTGGATGTTCCCGTTGAGTTGGCCGGAATTCGCCAATATTCATCCGTTTGTACCTGTTGACCAGGCAGAGGGGTATATAGAGTTGATAAATGATTTCACTGAAATACTGAAGAAGATAACCGGCATGAGCGGTGTTTCGTTCCAGCCTAATTCAGGTGCGGCAGGCGAATATGCCGGACTGCTGACAATCAGGGCATATCAGGAGGACAAGGGTGAAGGTTACAGAAACGTATGCCTTATCCCAGCTTCCGCTCACGGAACCAATCCTGCAAGTGCTGCAATGGCAGGTTTTGAAGTGGTTGTGGTTGCATGTGATGACCACGGCAATATCGATGTCAATGACCTTCGTGCCAAAGCCGAACAATACAAGGACAGACTGTCATGCGCGATGATTACTTATCCTTCGACGCATGGCGTGTTTGAAGAGGCTATCCTTGAAATGGTTGACATCATTCACGGGGCAGGCGGACAGTTCTACATGGACGGCGCCAACATGAACGCACAGGTCGGCATCACCTCGCCCGGACGCATGGGTGCCGACGCCTGCGCCGCCACCACCGTGGGGTCCGGCGAAGGTCTTGTGGAGATCGGAAGAGC
>CALFIZ010000231.1 GCA_937877575.1 uncultured Marinilabiliales bacterium
CTCAATAGGCGTTCTCGGCGACCACGGCAGAGGGACTGCCTCACATTTCGGACTGACCGACAAGACAGACCTGATAATGGGTACTTTCTCAAAGTCATTCGGCTCACTCGGCGGCTTCATCGCTTCCGACAACATCGTAATAGATTATCTGAAACATACATCACGCTCCCTTATTTTCAGCGCAAGTATGGCACCGGCAAACGTTGCCTCGGTAAGCAAAGCCATTGACATCATGCTCAGTGAACCGGAAAGGCTCCAACATCTTTGGGATCTCACCAATTATTCAGCAAAACAATTCAAGGACAGGGGCTTCGACACCGGCCACACAGAAACGCCAATCATACCTCTATTTGTCCGCGATACCGAAAAGACCCTGTATATCAGCAATGAACTTTTGAAAGAGGGTATTTTCGCCAATCCGATAGTTGCCCCGGCAGTGCCGAACAGCGACACCATGATTCGTTTCTCGCTGATGGCAACGCATACTTTCGAGCAAGTTGACGAGGCAATTGACAAGTTCACAAAAGTTTTCAAAAAATTCGGCATAATTTCATAAACGGATGACAAAACACATAGGGGCAAGTTATTTGCCCCTATGTGTTTTTTACACTTTATGCATCATTTGTCATTACAACAATACTGAAATGGTCATTTTCATCACAGGCATATCTTCGGGATTCGGTTTGGAGACAGCAAAATTACTTGCTGCCAAGGGGCATAAGGTATATGGTACCATCAGACGTGACACCGAACATGTTCCCGGCATTCATTACATTACACTTGACGTACGCAATTCGGATGAGGTCAACAATGCAGTTAAAACCATTTTTGAAAAAGAAGGCAGGATTGACATACTCATTAACAATGCAGGTATGGGAATAGGCGGTCCGATAGAATTTGCGACCGAGGAAGATGTGAATGCACAGGTTGACACCAATTTCATGGGACTTGTAAGATGCGTGAAGGCTGTTCTTCCTATAATGCGCAGGCAAGGTTCCGGCAAAATCATAGCCATCAGTTCAATCGGCGGACTGATGGGGCTTCCGTTTCAGGGTTTTTATTCAGCAAGCAAATACGCTATTGAAGGCTATTGCGAAGCTCTTCGTCTTGAAACACGCGGTTTCGGGATAAAAGTGGTTGTAATCCGTCCCGGAGATTTCAGTACCGGATTCACCTCAAACCGCAAAAAGACTGACAATCCGGAAGTATTGAACGTATATAAGTCCTACGCCAAATCGATGGAAAGCATCGAACATGATGAAAACGGCGGACTTAAACCCATTGTTTTAGCCAAAAAGATTAATAGGATTGTAAATGCAAAAAGGCCGAAGTACGGATATACGGTAGCTTCGCCGGTTCAGAAACTCTCAGTGTTCGTAAAAAAAATCCTTCCTCCGTCGTGGTACGCCAAAATCCTGGGGGCATACTATAAGCTATAGTTGCATGTTGCGGTTGATGCGCCATCCACATGTGTCTTAAACTGAAAAAAGTTGACACTTTTGGGAGCAATAACCCAAAGTGAAATG
>CALFIZ010000232.1 GCA_937877575.1 uncultured Marinilabiliales bacterium
AAAAAATCGTCGCCTGTAAATTTTTTTCCCTCTTAGCTGCGTAACCCGCCCCAAGCCCCGCAAAGCCCGCACCAATTATCGCAATATTCGCGTTAAGCATTTCTTCTCCTTAGAGCACTTATCTTATTGCCTCGTGAATAACTTTAATCATGTAATCAATCTTCTCGTCCGTCATGCCGGGATAAACACCAATCCAAAAAGTATCGTTCATGATTCTGTCAGTGTTATTGAGTTCGCCGACAACACGATAGCCTTCGCCAACAGTCAGGGCCACTTCCAACTCAATGTCTTCAAGCCGCTGCTCGGCTACTGCCTTATAGAGTCAGCACGTCTGCTCGCTGAGGCATCTCGTTCATTTACAGTTCATTGTGTGGAAGGAATAGAGCCTAATCTGCCAATAATAAACCGCAATCTCGACAACTCGCTGATGCTGGTGACCGCCCTGTCGCCAATAATAGGCTATGACAATGCATCACACATTGCACGTTCAGCCTTTATCAACGGCACCACGCTACGTGAGGAAGCCCTGAAGTCAGGCCTTATCACCCCGGAGCAGTTTGATGAAGCTATCGAAAAAGAGAAGCACTTATAACTGCGTTGGCGATTCCTTCGGCATCGAAGCCGCACAGGTGATACAGCTCTGCCGGCTTGCCCTGCCCGATGAAATCGTCAGGAATACCAAGCCTCTTCACCTTGCAGTCGTAACCGCGGTCGCTTACGTATTCAAGCACGGCGGAGCCCAAACCGCCAACAATTGTGCCGTCTTCAACCGTAATGATATATTTATGCTTTGTGCAGGCGTCTTCAAGAAGGTCAACATCAATAGGTTTCAGAAATATCATGTCGTAATGTGAAGGATGAATGCCGGTGTTGCGTTCCTTAAGGATTTCAAGTGCCTTGCTGACGAAAGTGCCCGGTTTCCCTATTGTGATGATGGCAACATCCTTGCCTTCAACGAGTTTGCGTCCTCTGCCGATAGCGATTTGACTCAGTTTATCCAAACGCCAGTTTATGTTTGAACCTTTTCCGCGAGGATATCTGATAGCCATCGGCAAAGTGGTGTATTGAGCTGAAAACATCAGGTTCTGCAGCTGGAACTCATCCATAGGTGCAGAGATTATCATGTTAGGAATTGACCTCAGGTATGCAAGGTCAAACGCACCGTGATGTGTAGGGCCATCCTCGCCGACGAGACCGGCTCTGTCGATACAGAACACCACAGGCAGCTTCTGCAATGCCACATCGTGGATAACCTGGTCGTATCCGCGTTGCAGGAAAGTCGAATAGATTGCAAGATAAGGCCGCATCTTACGGGCAGCAAGACCGGCGGCAAAAGTGACCGCATGTTCTTCGGCTATGCCTACATCAAAGCAGCGGTCGGGCATAACCTCCATCATTTTGTCGAGAGAAGAACCCGACAGCATTGCGGGGGATATTCCGACTATATCCCCGTTTTCCTCTGCAATACGCACTATTGTTTCTCCGAAGACATCCTGAAATTTCGGCGGACACTGGGTTGAGTCCTTGACTGTTTCTCCCGTTTCCGGATTGAATATTCCCGGAGCATGGAACTTAATCTGATCCTGTTCGGCAGCAGCCAGTCCTCTGCCTTTCACGGTAATGCAATGCAGAATCTTCGGTCCCTTGATTTCCTTTATCTGTTGCAGAATATCAATAACCTGCAGCACGTCATTACCGTTTGCCGTCCCGAAATATCTCACCCCCAGATCCTCAAACAGGTTGTTTTTCCCAAGGATGGAGGCCTTCATGCCCCTCTTGAGCTGCTGTATGACGAAATGGTTCTTTTCAATGTGAAGGCGTTCGTTTCTGTTAACCAAACCGTTCCATATTTTGTCGCGGAAATTATTGTATTTCTTCGACAATGAAAGCGACATCAGATAGTCATTCATTGCCCCTGTGTTTTTGTCGATGGCGATTCCGTTATCGTTGAGGATGATAATCATATTGGCCTTGGTGGCACCGGCATTGTTGAGTGCCTCATAAATCATGCCTCCGGTTGCCGCACCGTCACCGACCACTGCAATGGTCTGACGGGTGAACTCACCCTTGAACTGGGCGGAAAGAGCCATGCCAAGCGCCGCCGACACTGATGTTGAAGCATGTCCCGTGCCGAATGAATCATACTCGCTTTCCGACATTTTAGGGAAACCGCTTATACCGCCAAACTGACGGATAGTTGTGAACTTGTCACGTCTTTCGGTGAGAATCTTGTGAGCGTAAGCCTGGTGTCCGACGTCCCATACAACGTTATCATACGGAGTGTCAAACACATAGTGGATAGCCACAGCCAACTCAACTGCCCCAAGACTTGAGCCCAAGTGCCCCGGATGTTGGCTTATCACCTCAATTATATATTTGCGCAGTTCCTCACACACATCATTAAGCTGTTCCAGTTTGAGGTTTCTCAGATCACTTGGCCGCAATATCTGCGACAACAACTTGTATTTTGCAGAATCCAATTTTATTGACAATTAAATTAAAATCAAAACAACATATCCATCGCTATCTTGGCCTCATCCGACATCATTGACGGCTGCCATGCCGGTTCAAAAGTGACTTCCACATTTACGGATTTGAGGTCAGGAATATTCATAACCAAAGTGTTTTTGACTATTTCAGGCAGCCGTTCAGCCTCAGGACAGTTTGGAGCCGTCAGAGACATAAGGACTTTCACGTCGCCGTCATTTTCAGTGACATCGTATATCAAACCCATATCGTATATATTCACAGGTATTTCGGGGTCGTAAACCTTCTTGAGGGCTTCGACTATTTCATTTTCCTTGTCTGAGAGCGTATGCATACATTTTCATTTGCTTTACCATCGACATCAGTCCGTTGGAACGCGTCGGCGATAAAAAATCCTTTAATCCTATTTTATCTATAAAATCCAAGTCGGCATCGTAAATGTCATCCGGTGTGGCATCGGAAAAGACACTTACCAGCATGGCAATGATTCCTTTCGTGATGATGGCGTCGCTGTCAGCAGTAAAGATAATCTTACCATCTTGATAATCAGCATGTAACCACACTTGCGACTGACAACCCTTAATAGTGTATTCAGGGGTTTTGTATTTGTCGTCAATCACAGGCAGTGACTTGCCGAGGTCAATAATATAACTGTATTTATCCTCCAGACTGTCGAAATAGCCGAACTCTTCGACCAGCCGGTCGGATTTTTCCCTAATAGTCATGTCAAAATAATTTTAGTCAACTTTACGGATATAGTCAGCCTTACGCGGTCTTGCAACAGGGTATTCGCCTTCAGGGTAACCGAGAATGCAGTTGCCTATGCCGACATAGTTTTCAGGGATTCCCCACTGTTTCATGAGAGCTTTTCCTTCCGGCATCTGGAAGACCTCACGGGCACGATGAATCCAACATGAACCAAGACCCACTGCATGAGCCGCATTGAGCAGATTGCCCATTACCAGCGAACCGTCTTCCAAGTAGGTGTGTGATGTGGTGTCGGCAAAGACTATCACCAGTGTCGGAGCACCATAGAAAGGACTTTTGAAATCGGAGTCGTCAACAGGTCCGAAAACACTTGCGTTGAGTTTTGCGATTTTATTGATTGTGTCGGGATTTTGGACAACCACCATCAAGGCCGGCTGTTTGTTCATTCCGCTTGGTGCGTATGTCCCGGCTTCGAGAACGGCGTTCAAATCCTCGTCAGTCACCTGCATCTTCTTAAAACTTCTGATGCTGCGTCTTGTTTTCATGTTTTCCAAAACAACGTTTTTCATTTCTCCGGTAGTTTGATTTTTATTGTTCTTCATTTCATCCAATGTCATATACAGGAATCCACCTGTTATCAAAAGTAATGCCGCAAGCACTATTATGGCAATTTTATTTTTGTTCATAGCATGTCAAATTTGTAACTGCAAAGATACAAGTTTTTGCCGACACCAGCAAGAAAAATGCATCCTTTTGGTTACGATTATTTTGCACTCCATTTTTGCCGACAATAGGATCTGTAGTGTTGCCGTACCACGGCAGCCGCAACGTCCTCTCAAATGTCATGACCGATTGGGGAGTCACATACCGCAAGCCTTGGTGAGTTGGTTGAGGTGTTTCTCGTTATAAATGCGATTAATCAAATTGACGATAAAGCGTCTATAATCTCTCTCTCCACTTCCGGGTTGAATCCGTCAACACTGCAATGACCTTCGCCCTTGATGCCGTCAACAGCACCAAGAATGACGATGTATTCCAGATATTTCACCACATCACCGGATGATGGGAGAAGACATTTGCCGGTCAGCTTTCCTAATGCGGCAATAAAACCGTATGCTCCCCAATTTGAGACCGTTGCTATGATTAAACTGTCAACTTTTACCGATGAAGGGATAATGTCCAGCTTTTCTCTGATGATGTCCTCCAGGTTGCCCATTCCGATTTCATTGCCGCCGTCACCGATGCCGATGGTCAGACAGCGGCTGTTGATGAAAAGGTCGTCTATACCCGGTGTAAACTGAGAAATGTCAACACCTTTCATATTGTAATACCTGCCGTCGGCAGCTCTCCCGCAACGCTCTACGGAAATCATCGCCACACAGTCTCCAATACCCTCCAGTGTCTCATTATCATACTCAATCAATTGATAACTCGGGTCGGCTACGAAGTAACGCATTGAATACATGTCGGTTACAATGACGGGACTATACCCCAGCTCTTTCAGGGCCTTAGCAAGAAAGTAAGTGCCGACCGGTCCGTCGGTCTCACCGGTGCCGAAACAGTAAAATCCGGTGCAGACAAGCACCTTGCCGCGCGGCTGCCGCAACAAGTCCTCCGCAGCCTTCATACAATAATCGGCAGGCATATACCGGCGCAGAATGTCCATTCCGCGTGAGGAATGTTGCAGGATAACCGATTCCACGGATTTTACCGAACCTGTCGGAGTGTGGTTTGGGTTCATTTCATCCTTCATAGCATCATGACCGCCTTTTTAAGGCCGCTGATGAAGATATCGACCTCCTCCAAAGTGTTATAGACGGCAAAGGATGCGCGCACAGTTCCCGGGATTCCGTAAAAGTCCATCAGCGGCTCGGCACAGTGATGTCCTGTCCTGACGGCAACTCCGCCAATCTTGTCGAGCAGCGTGCCCACATCAAAGGGATGGGTGCCGTCTATCAGAAACGAGATCACCCCCGACTTGGATTCCGATTCACCGTAAATCCTTACTCCATCTATCTTTTTCAGTTCCTCGGTACAATATCTGAGCAACTCGTTTTCATGCTGAATTATCGCATCATAACCGATGCCGCCCATGAATTCAATGGCT
>CALFIZ010000233.1 GCA_937877575.1 uncultured Marinilabiliales bacterium
TACCGATGTGGGCTTTACCTATACAAATTATATGAACAATCTTAATCTCATGGCCGCTGCCCTTTCACAACAACTCGGGAGTGCCGGTGTCTTGAGCATTTACTTCTCCAACCTTTCCATCGGTGAAGTGTATTATACCTCTGAGGACCAGCCGGAACCGACAGGTGCAACTTTCTCACCTAATCTCCTGAATGTCGGACTCGGTTTCTCAAGATTGTTCTCCAACAGTATCTCCGCAGGTATTCTGGTTAAACTCATCAGTGAGTCAATACCTAACCTTTCAGCTACCGGTGTTGCATTTGATATCGGTATCCAATATGTTACAGGCCGTCATGAAAACATCAAATTCGGTATAACCTTAAGAAACTGGGGTCCGTCAATGAAATATTCAGGCGACGGTTTCTCAATCCGTACAACCCTCTCAGGTAAAGGTGAAAACCAGTTCACTCTTATGGTACGCCCTAATGCATTTGAACTTCCTTCACAACTGCTCATCGGCGGTGGCTACGACTTCCTGTTCGAAGGTAACTATCGTCTCACCCTCGCAGCAACCTTCGTGTCCAATGCCTTCTCAAAAGACCAGTTCGTCGGCGGTCTTGAATTCTCATTCAAAGACTACCTCGTTATCAGAGGCGGATACACCTATGAAAACGGTATCACAAATGCAGCAAATCGTGAAACCATCTACACAGGCCCAAGCTGCGGCGCAACAGTACATATCCCTGTAAGCAAAGAACAGCATACAGGTTTCGATATCGACTATAGCTACAGATTTACAAACCCGTTCGGGGGTATTCATTCTGTCGGCGTAAAATTAGATTTCTAATTTCCAAGTTAGGAACGAATTTTAATGAAAGAACCCTTTCTTAGGGTTCTTTCTTTTTGTATTTTATCACTTATCATTTATTGCAAAATATTTGTGTTATGGCTAAAGTAAAATATTTCACAGAAGAAGGTTTAAATAAACTGAAAGCTGAACTGCAGCACCTTATAACCGTAGAAAGACCGGCTATTGCCCGACAGATTTCAGAGGCCCGCGACAAAGGCGACCTCTCCGAAAATGCCGAATATGACGCCGCTAAGGATGCACAGGGCATGCTCGAATATAAAATCGCCAAACTACAGGAAGACCTCGCATGTGCCCGTATTATTGACGAATCCAAAATCGACACATCAAAAGTGCTGATACTCTCCAAAGTGAAACTCCTCAACCTCCAGAATAACAAGGAAGTCTCCTATACTATCGTTCCGGAAAACGAAGCCAACTTCAAACTGGGCAAGATCTCCATCTCATCACCTATCGCCAAAGGACTGCTCGGCAGATCCGTTGACGAAACAGTGGAAATAGCAGTGCCTGCCGGAATCATGAAATATAAAATTCTCGAAATATCACGATAATTTATTTATATTCAAATAATTAAAACAATGTCAACTTTATTCACCAAAATAATCAATGGCGAAATACCTTCATACAAGGTTGCCGAAGATGAGAATTATTATGCCTTCCTCGACATCAATCCGCTCGCGAAAGGCCATACTCTCGTGGTTCCAAAACTTGAAAAAGACTATATATTTGACTTGGATGACAAGACGTATTCCGGATTGTTCCTCTTTGCAAAAAAAGTCGCCATCGCCATGAAAAAGGCTATCCCTTGCCAAAAGGTCGGCGTAGCCGTCATAGGTCTCGATGTGAACCATGTGCATGTCCACCTCGTACCGATGAATGAGTCGGGCGACCTCGATTTCTCCCGTAAAAAATTGTCACTCAACGCAATGGAATTCGAAGAAATCGCCAATTCAATTAGTGAACAGTTATGAAAATCATAGCCGTATATGGTAAGGATATAAATGATAATCATCTGGATAACCTCCGGATGATTATCTCCCGTATAGAGAAGGAGAATTTCCGGGTGGCTGTTTATTCGGACTTCTATGAAAAGATTTCCGGCAAAATCATCTTCACCTCGGAACCATTGGTCTTCGGCCAGGAAGATGACATGGTCGGCGATGCGAAATTCCTTTTCTCAGTCGGTGGTGACGGTACCATGCTCGACACCGTCCATATCATCAAAGATACTGCCGTGCCTGTCTTAGGCTTCAATTTCGGCAGAATGGGGTTCCTTTCCATTGTACGCAGTGATTTTATCGAAAACACACTTGACCAGATTTTCACGGACAAATATGAAATTGAACACAGGTCTCTGATAAAAGTCGAATGTGACACCGATTCCTTCAAAAACTGCAACTATGCCCTCAACGAAATCTGCTTCTCCAGACATTACCCTTATTCGATGCTGTCACTTAAAATATGGGTCAATGACCTGTATTTCAACACTTACTGGTCAGACGGACTGATTCTCGCAACACCAACGGGTTCAACCGCTTATTCCTTGTCCTGCGGCGGACCGATTCTTTATCCCGATACTAAAAGTTTTGTGATAAGTCCTATGGCATCACACAATTTAACAGCCCGTTCCTTCGTTATTCCCGATGACAGTAAGATTACTGTTCGTGTCGAATGTCGTGAACCGGACTTCTGCGTGAATGTTGACTCCATTGCACGATTCTTCAAAAGCAACAGTTCTTTTACCGTTCAGAAAAATGATTTTGACTTCAATTTGATACGGCCGCATAGTGAAAATTTCTTAAAAACAATACGCGAAAAATTAAATTGGGGATTAGATGTTAGGAATTAATCGGGCATTTATTAATTTTGCAATTTTATGCAGATGAAGAAGTTGTGTTTGGTAATATTATGTGTTGTCACACTCGGTGTCAACAACTGTTATTCTCAGAGGAGAAACGATCTCGGTTTTGTAGGCGGAGGCAGTTATTATCTCGGCGAATTGAACCCGGGAATGCAGTTTGCCAACGTTCACACCTCATTTGGGGCCTATTACAGGCGGAATTTCGGACAACGGCTGTCTGCACGTCTGACAGCCAATTACGCCTCAATTTCGGGAGATGACACCAAAAAAAGCATTTTTGGCAAGGAACTCGGGTATGCTCCGCGCGAAGGTGTCTTCAATTCGAATCTGATTGATGTCAGCGCCACCTTGGAAATCAACTTTTTGAATTATTTTATCGGTGCCTCAAGGTATTTCTGGACACCGTACATGATTTTAGGGGCAGGAGGCACATACCAGCTCTCCCTTTCCGGTTCGTTCGTGGGCGAGAACCCTTCTTTGGGATATTCATACGTCATAAATAATGATAATATTACCCAACAAAAACAAAGTTCGAGTGATACCACTGCCATTATTATAATGACGAAACCATCGAAAATAACTCCCAATTTGAACTTCGGTTTCGGATTCAAATATTCTGTTTCCGACCGTATCGGTTTATTCGCCGAGTGGGTGATGCACAAGACTTTCATCGACTGGCTCGACGGCTTTTATTTCGATAAACACTATTCTGCGGTGAATCCTGCTTCATGGCCTGAGGACGAAATAGAAAAAAGAATCGACTATGCACACATCTGTGATACTTCAACCAAAGACTGGTACTCGTTTTTCCAACTGGGTATCTGCTTTGCATTCAATTTAAGTAATAAGAATGATTGCTATGATCATTTGCGTAAATAACAGATTATGAGTGATATGAAAAAAACTCCGACACATGTTGGAATAATAATGGACGGTAACGGCAGATGGGCTACCAAACGCCATGAATCACGCAGTTACGGGCACGAACACGGTGCTGATATCGTCCATGATATTATAGATGCAAGCCTTACGAGAGGTATAAAATATCTTACACTATACACTTTTTCCACCGAAAACAAAAACCGTCCCAAGGACGAGGTCGATTCGCTGTTCCATCTTGTTGTCACCACGATCAACAAGAATATGCCCGACCTTATGGAGAAAAGGGTGAGAGTCAGGGTGATAGGTGATTTGAATGCCATCGATCAGTTTGTGGTTGACTGTTTCAACTGGTGTATGGAAGAGACTAAGGACAATGATGTCATGGAACTCATTATTGCCATGAACTATTCCTCCCGTGACGAAATAAGAAGGATGGTGCGGACTGTTGCACAGGAAGTCAAAGACGGCAGGGCTGAGGTTTCCGACATTGACGAGAAGTTCATTTCCGACCGTCTCGACACCAAGGACTTCCCTGATCCTGACCTGATTATCAGAACCGGCGGTGAATTCCGCCTGAGCAATTTCATGATGTGGCAGGCTTCATATTCGGAATTGTATTTTACAGACGTCCTGTGGCCGGACTTCACCCCCGCAGAGCTTAATGCCGCAATCGATGATTATATGAATCGCGACCGACGTTTCGGCAAAGTATCAAACAATGAATAAAACCGACTGCTGATGAATAAGAAATTATACCTATTCCTGTTTTTACTGCTGATTTGTGCAGGGAACGCATACACTCAGGTGAGCTTCTCCAATACGGGGACGGATATAAGTTATTCATCTCCGAAAAAATACAAAATCGGTGGAATCACAATTTCCGGAGTGCAGTTTCTTGATGAAAACGTCCTCAAGATGCTTTCCGGCCTGCGGGTGGGACAAGAGATTGAGGTTCCAGGCGAGGAAGTCACCAAGGCAGTCAAAAACCTCTGGAAACAAGGCCTCTTTGAGGATGTCTCAATCACTGCCACTTCAATAGTTGACGGTCAGATATTTCTCGATATTTATCTTGCAGAGCGCCCGCGCCTGTCAAAATTCGCATTCAAGGGAATCAGCAAGAGTGATGTCGATGACATCCGTGACGAAATCAACATCACGCGCGGCGACGTCGTGACAGACAACATGCTCGTCCGCATCACTAACAGAATCAGGTCCTTTTACATGAAAAAAGGCTTTTACAATGTTGATGTGGATATCCAGCAAATCCCGGATACAACCGAGGTCAACTCTCTGAGCCTCATGATAGATATCAATAAAAACCACAAGGTTAAGATTCAGAGCATTAACATTACTGGTAACGACCACCTCAGCGATGCCGCCATAAAGAACACTTTCAAGGAAACAAAGGAAAAAGGCCATTTCACGATTATCGAGAATATGGACACGCTTTTTATGTCAACCCTAAAGACAGCAAGAAGTCTTGATGTGGGAGACATTGTTTACAATGTGTATAACTACGGTGTTGACAATGCAAGCATACGGCTGTTCAAGTCCTCGAAATTCGTCAGGGACAAGTGGGATGAGGACAAGCTGCTGTTAGTGAACAAGTATAACTCTCTTGGTTTCAGGGATTTCAAAATATTAAACGATACTGTTTACTTTACTCCCGACGGTCAGCGTCTGATGCTTGACCTCAGCATCGAGGAAGGCGGCAAATATTATTTCCGGAACATCAACTGGGTCGGAAACACCAAGTATTCATCGGATTACCTCAATCAGATTCTTAAAATCAAGAAGGGTGACGTCTATAATCAGAAGGAGCTTGAGACGAACCTCAATTACAACATGACCGGTATGGATGTCAGCTCGCTTTACATGGATGACGGTTATCTCTATTTCCGTGTGAATCCTGTGGAGGTCAGGGTGGAGAACGACTCCATTGATATGGAGATACAGATAATCGAAGGGACTCAGGCATCGGTCAATAAGGTTAAGCTCTTCGGTAATACGAAAACAAATGACAATGTGGCGCTTAGGGACGTAAGGTCTCTTCCGGGAAACCTGTTCAGCAGGTCGGAGATTATTCGTTCTCAGAGAGAGCTTGCATCGTTGGGATATTTCAATGCGGAGACCATTAATCCGGAAGTTGAGCAGAACATGGCCGACGGTTCGATAGACCTCAAATATACCGTGGAGGAGACTTCCTCCGACCAGTTGGAGCTTTCGGGAGGTTATGCCTACGGAAGAATCATCGGTACGGTGGGTGTGAAGTTTTCCAATTTCTCCATGAGAAACCTTTTCAACAAAGATGCATGGAAGCTTATCCCTTCGGGTGACGGACAGACCCTGAGTTTGCATCTTCAGACATACGGAGTCGGGTATATCAGCGGAAGTGCTTCATTTACAGAACCTTGGCTTGGCGGTAAAAAACCTAACGCCTTCAGTACGACTTATTACTATTCACATTATACCAACGGATATTCAAAAACCAGCTCATATTATGGCAGTTTTGATCAGCATGGCCTGATTTTTGGATTAGGAAGAAGATTGGAGTGGCCGGATGATTTCTTCACTCTGTATCAGTCTATTAATATGATAAGATATTCATTGGTGAACTACACGGGTATTTTTGCGTTTGACGAGGCAGGCAACGGCGATTACTATAATTTCAACTATGGTATAACGCTGGCGCGCACTTCCACCGACCAGCCTTTTTATCCGCGCAGGGGTTCCGACATAGCTCTCGGGGTAAGGGTCACTCTTCCGTATTCCCTCTTCAATCCTCATACTGCAGCGGAATACAGCGAGATGTCAACAAACGACCGCTACAGATGGATTGAATATCACAAATGGGATTTCAAGGCTTCCTGGTATCAGCAGTTAGTGGGGGACCTTGTGCTTATGGTGAGAACCAAGTTCGGTGCGTTGGGCTGTTACAACAAGACATTGGGAATCACGCCTTTTGAAAGGTATTTCCTTGGCGGTGACGGCATCAGCACCTACAACAACTTCGATGGCCGTGAAATCATCGGTTTCAGGGGCTATTCCAACGAATCGCTCACACCCGACCATTACATTGACAGTGATGTGGGCGGTACTGTCTATAACAAAAACACAGTGGAGTTGAGGTACCCTCTGTCTCTCAACCCGACTGCGGTTATTTTTGCACTGATGTTCATAGAAACCGGTAACTGCTGGTCAACATTCAAGAGTTTCAATCCTTTTGACCTGTACCGTTCGGCAGGCGTTGGCGTGCGAATCTATATGCCTATGTTCGGGTTGCTTGGTCTTGACTGGGGTTACGGTTTCGATAATGTCCCAGGCGATTCAAGCGCCAACGGCAGTCAGTTCCATTTCTCCATTAACGGTTCAATTGATTAATTATTAACTATTTAAAAATATCAGAATATGAAAAGGCAAATTTTAATTATCCTTGCATTACTTGCAGGTGTATTCAGTGTCCAGGCTCAGAAATTCGCTTTCGTTGATACAGATTACATATTGTCGAAGATTCCTGAATACAATGACGCACAGGCACAGATTGACGATCTCTCGGCACAATGGCAGAACGAGATGGAGGCAATTTATGCGGAAGTCAACACATTATATCAGGAGTATCAGGCAAAAAAGGCTATCTATCCTGAAGAAGTGCGTGCAAAGAAAGAGGCTGAAATTTTGGCTAAGGAAAAGGAAATCAAGAACTTCCAGAAGAACAAATTTGGCACCGACGGTGAACTGTACAAAAAGCGCACAGAACTCGTAAAGCCGATTCAGGAAAAGGTTTTCACTGCCATCCAAGATATCGCCGAAAAGGAAAATTATGCTGTTGTTCTCAACAAGGCCGAAAGTGTTTCAATCATTTACTCCAATTCCAAGTATGACATCAGTGATGATGTGCTTGACAAATTGGGGTATTCCTATTAAAGAATATTTTCTGACAATAAATTAGTTTATTGTCTATAAATTTGTACTTTTGCAAATCGTTTTGAAAAAAGAATTTTGTAAATAAAAAAGTTAAAGAATGAAAAAGTTATTAGTAATTGTATTAGCGCTGTTTTGTTGTTTTGGTTTCACTGATGTGAATGCTCAGAAGTCAGTAAAAATCGGCCATATCGACAGTGAGTCTTTGTTTGCCATAATGCCTGGAAGGGATTCAATTCAGCAGGCGTTGCAGGATTTTTACGGGACGCTTGAAAAGCAAATGGTCGCAATGCAACAGGAATATCAGACTAAAGTTACTGATTTTCAGCAGAATGAGGCAAGCATGTCGGATATTATCAGGGAGACGAAGGTAAGGGAGATTTCCGATTTGCAGAACAGGATAGAGGAATTCCAGCAATTGGCACAGCAACGTTTGCAGGAGAAGCAGACAGAGCTTACGCAGCCTCTCGTTGACAAGATAAAGGCTGCTGTTGCTGCCGTTGCCAAGGAAAACGGATATTCCTACATTTTTGATTATAGCGAACAGTCAGTACAGACGCTTCTATACGCCGAGCCGACAGACGATATACTACCGTTGGTGAAGGCGAAGTTAGGACTAAAATAGTTTTAGACTTTTCATGTTGCAAAGAGTATCAAGGGCCAACCGAGATACTCTTTTAGTTTTATAAAAATAAAAAATACAGTTATGACTAAAGACAAAAGTAATGTTGTAGTGTTGGAAGACGTAGTCGTAAAGTTTGCAGGCGATTCAGGTGATGGCATGCAGCTTGCCGGCACGTTGTTCTCGGATAACACAGCTCTTGTCGGTGAAGATTTCGTCACATTCCCGGATTATCCGGCTGAAATCAGAGCACCACACAACACGATAGCCGGCGTTTCCGGTTTCCAGATCCACTTCGGTTCCAAGGCAGTCATCTCATCGGGCGACCGCGCCGATGTCCTCGTTGCCATGAATCCTGCTTCATTGAAATCTAATATGATCAATGTAAAAAGAGGCGGCACCATTATTGTTGATGCCGACACTTTCGTTGGCGACGCCATTGCCAAGGCCGGTTACACCGAAAATCCTCTCACAAACGATTCTCTTCTTGATTATCACGTAATTGCAGCACCCATCACTTCTATGACAAGAGAGGCCCAGAAGGAACTCAATGTTGATGTCAAGAATGCTGACAAATGCAGAAACATCTATGCTTTGGGTATTGTCTATTTCCTCTTCCACCGCGATTTGGACCCAACAGTCAAATATTTCGAGAAGAAATTTGCCAAGAAGCCGGAATTCATCGAGACCAACAAGAGAGTTTTGGTTGCAGGCTACACCTACGCTGAAAGTGTAAGTGCAAATGCTACAACGTTCATAGTTGACAAATATCCGCTCAGCAAAGGGAGATACCGTTATATCACGGGTAATCTCGCAACAGCATGGGGCTTCCTCGCAGCAGCAGAGAAATCAGGCCTGCAGCTGTATCAGGGCTCTTATCCTATCACTCCTGCCACCGACATACTTGTAGAGCTTGAAGGTCGCCGTGACTTGGGTGTAAAGGCTTATCAGGCAGAAGATGAAATCGCCGGAATCACATCAGCCATCGGTGCTGCTTACGCCGGCGCTCTCGCTATCACCACCACAAGCGGTCCGGGACTGTCGCTTAAGAGTGAGGCTCTGGGACTGGCTGTTATGACAGAGTTGCCTCTCGTTATCGTCGATGTTCAACGCGGCGGCCCTTCAACGGGACTTCCTACAAAGACAGAACAATCCGACCTCAACCAGGCTCTCTATGGCAGAAACGGTGAATGCCCGATACCTGTTATTGCCGCTTCAATGCCTGGCAACTGCTTCAGATTTGCTTATGAGGCTTCCAAAATCGCCGTAGAGCACATGACCCCTGTCATCCTGCTTACCGACGGTTACATCGCCAACGGCACCGAAGTAATCAAAATACCTAAAGTTGCAGACCTCCCGGATTTCAACATCCCTTATGCAAAACCAAACGACCCTGACTATGCTCCTTACAGAAGAAACGAAACCACTTTCGTCCCTGAATGGGCTATCCCGGGTATGGAAGGCCTTCGCCACAGAGTCGGCGGCCTCGAAAAGGAAAACATCACCGGCGCAGTCAGCACGGCTCCGGATAACCATGAACTGATGTGCAACAACAGAAGAAAGAAAGTTGAATACATCGTTAATTCCATTTGTGACCAGGAAGTTATAGGCGACCAGGAAGGTGACATGCTCATAATAGGCTGGGGCGGCACATACGGTGCACTCCGCAATTCACTCGATGAAATAAGAAAAGAATGTCCAGGCAGGAAAATCGGCCTTGCACATTTCAACTATATCAATCCTCTGCCAAAGAATACTGAGGATATCTTTAAGAAATTCAAGAAGTTAATCGTCTGCGAGCTCAACTTCGGCCAGTTTGCAAATTATCTTCGCACACAATTTGAAGGCTATCATTTCGACCAGT
>CALFIZ010000234.1 GCA_937877575.1 uncultured Marinilabiliales bacterium
GCGGACAGTATTATAAAGACTATTTTGAAGCATTTACGAGAACCGAGCACCATAATTGTTTGATGTTCAGGCTTTTGTATTATTTTAACGAAAAACAGGCCGATAAAAACAAAGAAGCTGAAAAATCTGCAAAGGATAATTCAAGATATAGTTACTGATGTTGAATTTTTTTTTCAAAAAACGTCTGTATTATAAAAATTTATAGTACTTTTGCAGTCCGAAATTTAGAGTATTAAAAAAGAAAATATTATTGAGATGTATTTAACTCCTGAAATTAAAGAAAAAATTTTTGCTGAATATGGTAAATCAGCAAAGGATACTGGTTCCACAGAAGCACAGATTGCTTTGTTCTCATTCAGAATCAAACACTTGACAGAGCATCTGAAACAAAACAAAAAAGACTTGTTCACAGAGCGTGCACTTTACAGACTCACTGGTAAAAGAAGAAAACTTCTTGACTATCTGAAGAAAAATGATATTCAGAGATACAGGGATATCGTTGCAAAGCTTGGTTTAAGAAAATAACATTACACAATAAGAAATGGATAAAAAAAAGGCAATTATGTTTGATTGCCTTTTTTTGTATTTTTATATGTGTTTCACAACCATTAGTTTACATATTATATAATAGAATTTAACAATATGAATATACCACAAGCCATAACTACTTCCTTCCTATTACCTGACGGACAGGAGGTTACAATTGAAACAGCCAGATTAGCAAAACAAGCCAACGGTGCAGCTGTGGTTAAAGTCGGCAAGACCATGCTGTTAGCCACTGTTGTTGCAAAACAGGATGCAGCTGAAGATGTCGATTTTTTACCTCTTACAGTTGATTACAGGGAAAAATTTTACGCTGTCGGACGTTTTCCGGGCGGTTTTTACAAACGCGAAACCAAGCCGTCTGACTATGAGGTCCTCACGGCTCGTCTTGTTGACAGAGCCATCCGACCGCTTTTCCCGGATGATTTCCATGCTGAAGTACAGGTGCAGGTGACATTGATTTCAGGTGACAGGGATGTCGCTCCGGATGCATACGCCGCTCTCGCAGCATCAGCAGCGCTGTCGATTTCCGACATACCTTTCCACGGCCCTATCTCAGAAGTGAGGGTCGCACAAATTGACGGCAAAATGGTCATCAACCCGTCAATTCCTGACCAGGGAAACGCCACCCTTGAGTTCATGGTCGCAGCTGACACTAAAAATATTGTCATGGTTGAAGGTGAAGCAAAGGAAATTTCCGAAGACACTATGATTGAATCGCTGAAGTTCGCACATGAAGCCATAAAAACTCAGTGTGAAGCGATAAGCAAACTTGTAGAGCTTGCAGGTAAGGAAAAATTCGAATATTGCCACGAAACCAACGATGAAGAACTTCACAAGGCCATGCAGGAATACTGCTACGGCAGATGCTATGACGTGGCTAAGTCACAGACAGCCAACAAAAAGCTGAGAACTCAGATGTTTGATGATGTGAAAACTTCATTTGAAGCAACACTTACCGAAGAGGAACTTGAGGAAAAACAGCCGATGATAAATCGTTACTATGCTGAAATCCAGCGTGATGCTGTCAGAAATTTCGTTCTTGACACCAATTCACGAATCGATGGCAGACAGCCTGATGAAATCAGACCAATATGGTGTATGACCGATTATCTGCCTGCCGCTCACGGTTCTGCTATCTTCACAAGAGGAGAAACCCAAAGTTTATCAGTAACAACCTTAGGAGCCCTAGGCGAGCACCAAATCTTAGATGGCCTAGATTTAGAATCAGAAAAAAGATTTATGCTTCATTATAATTTTCCACAATTTAGTGTTGGTGAAACAGGAAGATATGGTTCACCTGGTCGAAGAGAAATTGGTCATGGTGCCTTAGGAGAAAGAGCATTACTTCAAGTTATGCCAAGTGAAGAAG
>CALFIZ010000235.1 GCA_937877575.1 uncultured Marinilabiliales bacterium
GACCGACTGGTCATCCCTGCCGATGAAATACCGGTAGAAATTGACATCCATATAATACAGTGTCTCAACCTTCAGGAACGGAATAAAGGCGTAGAGATTGTCCACATAAAATGTGTGTTCCGGCAGCACAAGTCCGCTCTCGCGCAGCACATCCGTCCGATAAATGAGCGCGTGCATTGTGATCTGCCGGTTCATCGCGAGCGGCTTCATTTCCCGCCAGGTGAACAGGCGGTCAGCCGGGAAATATTTTCTGTAATCGAAAGAATCGCGGGGATGGGTCTTTATAATAATCTGTGATGGGTCGTAGTTTTTAAGTATCGCAGCAACAAGATTATATTGTTCCTCGGTAGATAAAAGACGATTATCCACATCTGGTTGTGACATGTATGCAACAGGTTTTGAGCGAAGTGTATCCATGTCTTCATCATAAAGATTGTATTTCGACAGTATATAATGTTGTTTGTCAGCTGATGAACTATTCCAGAGTTCATGTAAAGGATTTACGTGGACTGTTTTCCCTTCCAATACAGGTGAAGAATTAACTTCAGTCATGAAAAATTCTTTGCAATACTTGTTGTTTCCGTAGTAGTTCAAAAGAATATCACCATAGACAAGAGACACGACCTTGCCTTTCAAAGTATTATTTGTTGCACGTTGCAGTGCCAAAACAGTTGAATCCTCATTCATGTGAATAGTGATACAATTTGGTCCGTCTGACAATAAGGAATAATCGCGTTTACCTATCAATATTGAAGGATATTCCTGGTCCTGTGCATAAATCTTTGCGGTTTTAAGGAATGGATACTTCCAATTTTTTGTAATACGCAAGCCGAGTTTCAAGGTCAGTCTGCGTAACGGTGATAAAATTAATGTACTTGGAAAGAATGTTGCTTCCTTGAAATTCTTGCAGACTTCCTTATTTAGTCCTGGACCAAAGAAAAAATGTGTATGGTTCTCAATTGTATCTTCATCAAACAGAAAAAGATATTGCATAAGAGCATACATGCTCAGATTGATGCTGACATGCGTTATTTGCAAGTCGTTCTTCATTTACTTCTTTCGTTGTAACGCCCAAGCGGCCATTGTCTTGATACCTTCTTCCAGAGTGGTCTTAGGCACCCATCCAAGGGCGTTGAATATTTTTTCGTAGGAGCAGAAAATACCGAATTGATCACCTTGTGTACGCCCTTTATATTCAACGGTTACGTCAAAAGGCAGATTCTTCCGTATTTCAGCCACAAGTTGTTCGCACGTCGTCTTTCTGTTGGTAGCCGTTGTGTAATAGTTGTACAGGTTCTTTTCGTTGCCGTTGGCTGCAAGAATAAAGGCCTCGACGGTGTCATCAATATAGACAAAATCACGATATCGCTTTGCATCACCCATAACATGAATATGATGGTTACGTATTGCCTGTTCCATGAATATGCTGACCATACCTTGGAGCAGATTGTCCATGTTTTGTCCTGGTCCATAAGTGTTGTTAAGACGTAATGCAGTACACTTCAAGCCAAACTCGGCGGAATAAATGCGCATATAGTGTTCACTGGCATTTTTTCCCACAGCATAGAATGATTTAGGCTTGATTTCATCATCTTCTCTGACCGGACATGGGTTTTCATCACCATAAACTGACATTGACGAAGCATAAACGAAAGTTTTGCAATCGTGTTCTTTACAATAATTCAAGAGCAACAATGTGCTGGTCACATTGGAATTCAAATCGTAAACAGGATCCTTCCAACATGTAACGCCACCGCTTTGACCGGCAATATGGAAAACCGCATCAAACTTATAATTGTCAAGTTTTGCGATAATCTGAGGGTCAAATGTATCCCCTTCAATGAAAGTCACACCTTCCGGTATGGCATCTCTGAATCCTGTGGACAAATTATCTATTGTGACCACCTTATTGCCTTCCTTAACAAGCCTGTCCGCAACGGCAGCCCCGATGAATCCGGCTGCTCCTGTTACCAAATATGTTTTCATTTGATTTTATTTTTGATTATAATACTTTTTATACACAAACTCCGAAAAATCGAAATCAATTTGATTGTCTATATCCGAAGCTTCAACTTCATCAATCACATAGATATACGGGGTCATTCCCACAACATTTTTCAGAGATATCATTGTCTCCCTGCTTAAAACATTAACTGCAAAGTTAAGTGCACTGTAATCAGGCAGATCCTGACTGCGTGGCATGTTTTTCAGTTCATAGTTTACCGGTTTATTATGATAAAACAAGAATTCCTTAATCAAATGGGCTGAATTAACGGAGTCGTATTCATTGGAATGGGACTTATAAAATTCAATAATGTCGAAAATTGTTTTGTCATTTATTAAAGGGTTTGTACAATTGGCATATACAATAACATCACAATCTTTCATGTTTTCCGCCATATTACAGTACACCTCATTCATCAGTACGGAGTTGGAAGCGAAATAAGGGTCTCTTCTTATGGTTTCAGCACCGCATCTGTCTGCTATCTCCAAGATTTCATCATCATTTGAATTGACCACGATACCGTCTAAGTTTGATATACGCTGAAGCTGTTTTATTTTAACTTCAAGCAAGGTACTGCCGGCAAACGGACGGATGTTTTTGTTAACCACACGTGTCGAACCTGACCTTGCTGCTATTAATGCCTTGATTTTCATATTATAATGTAATTATTTGCAAAGATAAGTATTATTTCTCATATCAGTCTTTCCGCCAATTCGAAATCCTCGGGATTGTCAATGTCAATCCCTTCTATCTCATCAACCTCCGCAAAATAGGGATTATCCCCTACTCTCTGGCGTTTTTTGAGCCATGTGTCCCGACTGAAAACATAAAACGCACTGGTTTCAACATATATAGGAGAGATATCCTGTGTTCGGACAATATGTTTCAAGGAATAATTCAGCGGTTTACCGTCATACCAGACAAAAGTCTGTATTTTTTTGACACAGAGTGCCGAATCATATTCTGAAAAAATCACCTTGTTGGTAGCGTTTTCAATTGTCTGTGCCTTGATAAATGGTGAAGTGGTATGCACGAGCACATATATGTCTGCATCCACAACTTTCAGAAATGAATCATAAATATCCTCCCCTAAAATGGTATCACTATCTAACGATTCCGGACGTTTTAGAAATTTCACTCCCTCAGGTAAAAATTTTACAATTTCCTCAGAACTGCAATATGCATATATTTCGTCAACATTCCGCACCTGCACAAGTTGTTCAAACACGTGGCTTAACAATGGCTTTCCACCCAGCAGTTTCATATTCTTGCCGGTGACCCTTTTACTGTTCAGACGTATTGGAACAAATGCTACGACTTTCATTCTACAGACAGTTGATACTATCAATAATACCTACAAATTTACCTTTTTCATCAACGACAACGAGAGAGTGGATGTTGTATTGGCTCAGCAGTGCGGCTGCTTCGGACAGCTTGGCCTCACAGGAAATAACCTTTGGTGACTTGCTCATTATGTCTTCCACATTAAGGTCGAAGAATTTGTCCTTCTGGCTTTGCATGGCACGCCTTACATCTCCATCCGTAATGATGCCGACAATCTTATCATTTTCCATTACGACTGCAATACTGAGTTTGGCCTTGCTTATAGCAATCATGGCATCGCAAACTTTTGTCTCCTTGGATGTTACGGGCAAATCGCTGCTAATCATATAGTCTTTTACCCTTGCGAGTAATTTCTTTCCGAGAGCGCCTCCGGGATGGAACAATGCAAAGTCGGACACATTGAAATTGCGTTTTTTGATAAGTGCGCATGCTATCGCGTCACCCATTGCCAACGTGGCAGTCGTTGAGGATGTCGGTGCCAGATTCAGCGGCCCGGCTTCCCGTTTGACCGCAATATTCAGATGATAAGTGGAATATTGCGCTAAGGTTGAAGAAGGATTGCCCGACATTCCGATTATCGGTATCTTTCTGTCAATAAGAAGTGGTATAATCCTCAGAAGTTCAGCAGTTTGTCCTGAATATGAGATGGCAAGCACGACATCTTCGGGGGTAAACATTCCCAAATCGCCATGATACGCATCGAGAGGGTTCACAAAGAATGAAGGAGTACCTGTACTTGCCAATGTCGCCGCTAACTTTGTTCCTATATGTCCTGATTTTCCAACTCCCGTAACTATGAAACGTCCTTTGCAGTTATATATCAAATCAATGATTTCATTGAATTTGTCATCAATTCTTGGAATCAAGTCGAGAATGGCCTGAGACTCTTCCTTCAAACAAGTGACTGCAGTTGGTATAACATCATCTATCATAACAGAGATTCAATAACAGTTTCTAATTTGTTTAAATATAACATATTAGCCATATCACTCTTGGCGGTTTCCGGATCTGGATGAACTTCAAAGAAATATCCGTCAGCACCGAAAGCCTTGGCAGCTAATGCCATTGCAGGCACGAACCTCCTGTCACCGCCTGTCGTCCCGTTTGAAGATGACGGACGCTGGACACTGTGTGTGCAGTCCATGATTACAGCATCGGCAAACTGTTTCATGTCGGGAATATTGCGAAAGTCCACAACGAGATTGTTGTATCCGAACATGTTACCGCGTTCAGTCAGCCATACATTGCCATTACCGGATTTCTTCACCTTGTCAACAGGATACTGCATGTCATTGCCCGACAGAAACTGGGCTTTCTTTATGTTAACTGTCTTTCCTGTCTTTGCAGCGGCAACGAGAAGGTCTGTCTGACGGCAAAGAAATGCCGGTATCTGTATCACATCGACGACTTCGCCAACCGGTTTTGCCTGGTATGTCTCATGAATGTCAGTGGTTATGAGGATGTTATACTTGCATTTGATGTCGCCCAGCATCTGAAGCCCCTTCTCGAGGCCAGGCCCTCTATATGATGACAGCGAGGTTCTGTTTGCCTTGTCAAAAGACGCCTTGAAAATTATATTCAGATGATATTTGCTGTTGAGACGGACTATTTCACAGGCGATTTCGTTGAGCAGTTCTGCTGATTCAATGACACATGGACCTGCAATAAAGATTGGTTTTGATAACATATCGCCCTATGACTAAATTTGTTATGTGGTCGGGATGGCTGGATTTGAACCAGTGACCTCTTGCCCCCCAGACAAGCACTCTAAAACCAAGCTGAGCTACATCCCGTATCGGTTTGCAAAAATACTACATTTTTTTTGTAAACAAATATTTTTTAGCATTATTATCTTCCCACTGAAGTCTTAATTTTAAAATCATATACTTCTGGATATTTTTACATTCTGAATATATTTTGAACATTGGTTATTCGCACAAAAAACAGCTTTAAAAAGTAAAAAATCATGCATTTTAAGTATTTCAAAACATTTAATTGAGTACCTTTGCAAAATTTTATTAAGAGACCATAATGCAGCATTTGGACACTTCAAAAATACGTGCTTATGTTCTTCCTGTAGCCATTGTGCTCGGAATACTTCTGCACAAATGGTGCGCTGTGCTCAAAGTATGTCTCCCCTATCTCATTTTTTCAATACTGCTGCTTAATTTTGTTGCTGTTGACATCAGAAAACTCAGATTCACAAAGTTTGACGCCTATTTGTTACTGTTTCAGATAATACTTAGCCTCGGTTCCTATCTGTTGGTAAACAGGATTTCCCCTGATGCCACCCTCGCTCAAGGAATAATGATGGGAATATTGTGCCCGGTCGCAGCAGCGTGTGTCGTTATTGCCTGCATGTTAGGGGCTAACAGGGAGACCGTGACTGCATATACAATATATTGCAATCTGATGGTGTGCATCATCGCACCCATCTACTTCTCTTTCATAGGGATTAATCAGGACATGCCGTTCTTCAAGTCTTTCCTTCTGATATTCAAGAGAATAAGTTTAGTCATAGCACTTCCTTTTATCATTGCGTTACTGTTACAGATTTTCACCCCCAAGACCAATAACTTTCTCAGCAAATACAAGGGATACTCATTCTATATCTGGTCTGTCACATTGTTTTTGACGTTAGGGCAGACTATCGATTACATATTCATACACGGTAAAGGCAACTTGCACATTATCATTGCCTTGGGTATAGCATCATTGATCACGTGTATTGCACAGTTCTGGCTCGGAAGATTAATAGGAAAAAAATTCGGTGATACTATTGCTGGCGGTCAGCTGCTCGGGCAAAAGAACACCGCCATGGGGATCTGGATGGCCTCCATATACCTATATCCGCTTGCATCGGTGTTTCTTGCCTTCTATTCCGTATGGCAGAATATTTTCAACAGTTGGCAGATTTGGAATCTGAATTCCAAAAATCAGCATTCTTGATTCCAAGTTCACCCGAATCGAATGTCGGCTCCCGTCCTTCCTTCTCATCCTTTTCATAGGAACGCAATGCCTTGAATGCATTCTTCGAAAGAAGCAGTATAGCTATAACATTAATCCACGCCATCATTCCAACGCCGATGTCCCCAAGTGTCCATACTGTCTGGGCATCCCGCAACGAGCCGTAAAACACTGCAAAGACTGTTAACATCCTCATGACATTAATGATGGTTTTTTCGCGTTTGCTTTTTCCAAACAAATAAACGACATTGGTTTCACCGTAATAATAATATGCCATGACTGTCGTAAATGCAAAGAAAAACAATGATACTGAGATAATTATGCCGCTCCAGCGGGCACCAATCAGTGTTGCGAGTGCCGCTATGGTGTATGAAACGTCAGGATAGCCGAGTTCCACATTTGATGCCTTTACAATAATTTCGCCTGAAGGGTCATAAACGTTGAAAGTCTTGCAGGCAAGAATCATTATGGCCGTTGCCGTACATACGAGAAGAGTGTCAACATATACCGAGAAAGCCTGCACCATTCCCTGCTTTACAGGATGTGACACTTTGGCTGCGGCGGCCACAATAGGGCCGGTTCCCTGTCCTGCCTCGTTTGAATAGATGCCGCGTTTAACGCCCCAGGCTATCGCACTTCCCAACATTCCGCCTATTGCCTCGTGGACTCCGAAAGCACCTTTAATCATGCTCATGAAAGCCTCCGGCACCTCAGAAATGTTGAATATCAGAACCACTATTGCAAGCATGACATAGACAATAGCCATGAATGGAGCCACTATCTGAGCCACATCGGCAATTCTTTTTATACCGCCAATGATTACCAAACCAATCAAAACCGCCACTATCGCGCCAACTATAGCAGGATTGATATTCAAGGTGTTGGAAAAGGCGACAGCAATGCCGTTGGACTGCACGGGAGGAAGTATTATTCCGCAGCTTATTGCTGCCACCACTGCAAAGACAATCGCAAGCCACTTGCATCTAAGACCTTTTTCAATGTAAAATGCAGGACCTCCCCTCTACTGTCCGTTGTGGTTTTCCTTGTATATCTGCGCAAGCGTTGCCTCGGCAAATGCCGAACCCGCTCCGAAAAAAGCAATAATCCACATCCATACGATTGCACCAGGACCGCCGTAGCCTATGGCAGTAGCCACACCGACTATGTTGCCGGTTCCCACCCTGCCGGACAAAGCCAATGCAAACGCCTGAAACGATGTAATCCCCACCTTGTCCTTCTTGTCAGTGGAAAACAGAAGTTTTACCATTGTCCGTAATCTGCGTATCTGCACAAACCGGGTTCCGAATGAAAAATATAATGCGGCCACAAGACACAGAATAACCAGAGCCGGACTCCATACCCATGAATTTATAGTATTAACAACATTATCAAAGATTTCCAAGGCACTGTCTTAAACTGAAAAAAGTTGACACTTTTGGGAGCAATAACCCAAAGTGAAATG
>CALFIZ010000236.1 GCA_937877575.1 uncultured Marinilabiliales bacterium
GAAAAATCCTACTTCAACCGTTGGTGGCGATGACCTTGAATCAATAACTTATATGGTGATTAAAAGGAATGGTACTGTAATCGCTGAAATTGAAGATGCAACACCGGGCGAAACCATGACATATATTGATGTTGTGCCTGAATCATGGAGATATTCTTATGCTGTATATGCAGTCAGTGATGAAGGTAACGGATCTTCTGCGGGAGCAAGCGTCACTGTTGGAAATGTATGTGAATACACTATAGAGATGCATGATGAATTTGGTGACGGATGGAATTCTGCAGAACTGATATTCACAAAGGAAGATGGCACATTAATACAGGGTTTTACATGCAGTGGGGAATCTCAGACAGCAACGGTATGGATTCCGGAAGGTGTAATCAATATGAAATGGGCATCGGGTTTTTACGATGATGAATGCAGCTTCACGGTTTATTATCCATGGAATGAGGTCATGTATGAGGTGGAAACAGGTGATGAACCTTCGTCAGGAGTATTATTTACATGGGCTAATACTTGCCAGACACCATTCGAGTATGTCACTGTATCAGGAACGGTAACGTCATCATATACAGGCAATCCTGTTAGTAATGCAAATGTTCAGTTTGATGGAGGGACATTAGGGATAACGACAGCAGTAACAGATGAAAACGGTGTATATTCAGCTGAACTGGCACAGAACAATTCTTTCGATATCACAATCACTGCAACAGGTTACAACAGATATACCGAAACATACGTCACACCGGCGACAGAAGTGGTTACGAAAGATATTGTCATCAATCAGCCGGCTATGGCTATGGAACCGGATGCAGTTGTTGTCTTAGCTTATCCTATGCAGGTTGCCACACAGGAATTGGTAATAAGTAATGCAGGTACCGGAGAGCTGACATATCATGCAAAGTGTTATGTCGATGACGGGGAAAAAGAAGAAAATACAGAATGTTGGGCATGTCATGACACAAGGATGTTCAAGTTTAATTTGAATGAGCCGTCAAATGAGACTTTGACAGATTTTGAAGCTCCGTTTTTTTTGAATTCAATGTGCTTTATGGATTGGAAATATTATTTTGCATTATCAACTAACGGTTTGTATGCCAGTATTTTCGGAACATTCGACCCTGAAACAGGTTCATTTGAAATAATTGCCACCCAAAGATATTTTGGTACAATAGCATACAATCCGGTGGATGATATGTTATATGGTGCATATTTAGGTTATACACTTTCAATATATACAGTTGATGCAGCAACAGGAGAACAGACACCGGTTGTTACAACAGAAGATTTTAATATTTTTGTAATGAGTATTGAATTTGACAATTATGGTAACTGCTATGTGATTAATGCTGAAGCTGATTGTATTGTGAAGGTTGACCTTGCAACAGGCACATGGACACCGGTTATAGAAGCGGGCTTCAATGTAAATTATGGTCAGGATTTGGATTGTGACCGTTGGACCAACACGTTATACTGGGCTGCATTTAACGCAACGGATTTTCAGGCCCAGCTATACACATTGAATGTTGACGAGGGGACAATGACATATATTGGTTCATTTGTGGGCCAGACATCGGGTTTTGCAATACCTACCATCGTAAATACCGGAGACTGGCTGTCGGTTGAGCCGAGAGACGGTGTTGTGGCGGCAAACGGTGAGAAAACATTGACTGTTTCAATGGATGGATGGCATGCAGAGGAAGGAACTTTTACCGGTCGTATTGAAATGACAAACAACACTGTTAATTCAGTGGTGAACATTCCTGTGACTTTTACAATAGTTCCCCCTGATTGTGATGCACCACAGAACTTGGCCATTGAAATTGTGGATTTCAATAACATAGCATTAACGTGGGATCCACCTGCAGAAGGGAATCCTATAGCATATA
>CALFIZ010000237.1 GCA_937877575.1 uncultured Marinilabiliales bacterium
ATTTATAACAAATTCATATTAAACATTATATTTAGAATATATATATATTTATATTTACATAAAAAATGACCGACTTAGATAATGATTTAAACAAGCAATTGTTAAATGGTAAAAGTGGCCAAATGACCTCATCGCGAAATTCATTTCATTCGGCAGCAAACGAAATTTTAACAAACGATCAAAAAATAAGAGAAGGTCGAATCCCATCAATGAATCAAACATCCAAAAGGAGAACAGTCTTAGGTAAGAAACCAGATTGGAACAAAGTTATAGAATCCGAAAGGCCTTTATCTAAAAAGGCCAGTATTGATATGGACTTAATAAAAGAGCAAAAAGAGAAGAACGATTATCAACCGAATGAGACGAATAATAATTTAAATAGAACAAATAGAAGTAATAGAAATAATAATGATACTCAAGAGAATTTTCAATTTAAACAAGATGTCTTGACTAAACAAGCAATAGATGAAATAAAAGATAATATAGAGATGTTCAAGATGGATATAAATAGATACGTAAATGAATTAAAAGAAGAACAAGAAAAAATCGAATTAGGAGATGTAAAGGAAGAAATCAAAGTATTAGAAGATACATTAACAAAAGACTTAAAAGACACAAAAGACCAAAACGAAACCGATTATAGAATCATCAAAGAAAGTTTCATTCAATTCAAAGAAGAAATCTTTCAATTAATAAATAAAATAGTAAAAAACAATGAACTAAAAATAGAAGCGTTATATAATGAAATAAAATCATATGAAGAAGAGGTGGATAAAAGGTTTTTGCAACTTGCTGATAGACAAGAGGAATATATTAATACACTTAAATTAGTATTAGAAACGACTAAGGATAAAACGACAAAACAATTAGTAAAACAGTTTTTAGTCGATGATGAAGATATTTATTTAAATAATAAGGCTCGTTTTGAGAAGGAATTCGAAGAAAAAAGAGAAAAAGAAAGAAAAAAATTAGAAGAACGAGAAAAGCAACTTTTAGCCGTGAGATTGAAGGCCCAAGAGAAGCAATTAGAAAAAGAAGAAGCAGAACAGGTTGAATTACAGGATTTAAAATTAGAAGCTCAAAATAGAGAGAAAGCCCTTTTACAAAGAAGAGAAGAAGAATTGAATAGAAAATACGAAGAACTTCAGAAAAGAAGAGATGATGAAGAATTCGAAAGACAAATGAAAATGGAAGAAGATTTACTTAATTATTATAGTAAACGCGAAAAAGAAGAATATAAAAGAAGACTAGAATTTATGAAAAGTCAAGCACTATTAACACGAAAACGCGGAGATAATAATTATAATAATAATATAAATTCATACCCACAAAGATTAAATATGCCAAATATCGAACAATCTTTACAGAAAGAAAAATATTCTTCAGCGAATATGAGTCATGCATCAAAAAAGAGCAAAAAGACACAAAAAAAATCGAGTTATAAAAATAAAGAAAATATTTCAGAAATAAAAGAAGAATCAAATAATGGTGATAATAATTCAGAAGAAATACAAGGAATAAGTAAAGACAATACTGAACAAATGATATCACTTAAAGAATTTGTTAAATTTCCTGACAACCTATACAAGAACGATCCCCTGTATGTTCCGGCACTCAAGTTAGATGAAATGAACACCTTGCAGAGAAAGTCAAATCCGGCGTTTGATTTCTGCGATGCTGTATATTTTCTTGCATATAAAGGTGAAGAAATCGTAGGAAGAATTGCAGGTATCATCAACAGAAAAGCCAACGATGAATGGAAAGAGAAGATAGTGCGTTTCGGATGGATTGATTTCATTGATGATATGGAGGTCTCCTCTGCACTGATTGACAAAGTGATAGAGTGGGGTAAGAGACAAGGCATGGTTTCCATCAGGGGACCTCTCGGTTTTTCTGACATGGACAAGGAGGGAATGCTGGTCGATGGTTTTGACAAGCTGCCTTCAATAACGTGCATATACAATTTTGCCTATTATCCTGAACATCTTGAAAAGCTCGGTTTTAAAAAAGATGTTGACTGGACGCAGTCGATAATGGAGTTCACGGAAAAAGTCCCACCGCAGTTCAGCGCCTATAATGATATAATTGAGAAGCGTTTCGATGTCCATCTTGCCACTTTAAAGACAAAAAAAGACAAAATGAAAAAAGGGCGTGAAATGTTCAAAATCATTAATGAGGCATTTTTGGACAATAAATTGTATGAGTTCACCACTTTGTCGGAGCGTCAGATTGAAATGTATGTAAAGCAATATATTCCGATGATAAACAAGAAGTTAGTCAGTTTTGTGGAAGATAAGGATAATCGTACGGTTGGATTTGTGCTTACGATGCCGCAGATGTCAAATGCCATGCAGAAGGCAAAAGGACGTATTTTCCCGTTTGGATTCATACATCTTCTTAGAGCTTTGCGGCTTAAAAGCACAAAAACCATTGAAGCATTGATGATAGGTATAATTCCTGAATATCAGGGAAAAGGCGTACACGCGCTGATGTTCAATCAGTTGCACACTAACGCATACAAACTTGGTGCTCGATTTATGATTACCAATCCTCAACTTGAGGAGAACACGAAGGTTCAGACTGTTTTTGGCGATGCCTACGACATTAAGCCGTACATTCGACGCAGAAGCTATGTGAAAGAGATATAAAAAAAGCGGATTTCAAATCCGCTTTTTTTATTTGTGACATTGTTTGAGAAATTCGTCAACTTCCGGAACGCCACCTTGAAGGACAACATATCCGTTATATGGTTCGCGTTCGGTGATTTCATCATTGATAGGCGTGAGCATCAAACGTTTAACCTCCTCAGGGTCATCAGTTTGTCCGAGTGCCCATCCGAGCTTGATGTAGGCAACCTCCGGCAGCATGTTGCCGCATGGGATGATTCCGCGGGCCATCATGTCACGACCTGTATCATAAACGAACATCTGGACATAGCCCCAAATTGTCTGCAGGGTCATGTACATGTGTATGCCCATTGAGTGTGCACGTTCTATTGCAGGATATATGAGTTTGTTCACATGACCGAGACCTGTGCCGACGAAGACTATTCCCCTGTAGCCGGCGTCAATGATTGCGTCGAGCACGTCAGGTTTCATGCCGGGGTAGTAGTAGAGCATTGTAACCTTGTCGGAGAAATAGGGCTTTATTGTCACGTTGCGGTCACTGCGGCGGTGGTTGTATTCCTTATGGATTGGGGTTACGCCTTTACGTGTGACCATTGCGAGCGGGGTGTCGCCGATGGTTCTGAAGGTTGAACGGTAAGACGAGTGCATCTTTCTGACGCGAGTGCCTCTGTGCAGAAGTCCGTATTCATCCGATGTCGGACCGAACATGCAGACCATGGTTTCAGCGATATCGCCATGACCTGCGGCAGTCATGGCATGCATCAGATTGAGAGCCGCATCGGAGCTTGGACGGTCGCTGGAACGCTGTGAACCGACCAGAACTATCGGGATAGGTGAATTCTGAACCATGAAGGTCAGGGCTGCGCTTGTGTGATGCAATGTGTCGGTTCCGTGGCCGATAACGATGCCGTCAACACCACGTTCGATTTCCCTGCCTATTGCCTTTGCAAGTGCTATGTACTGTTCAGGCCCCATGTTTTCGCTGAACACTGCAAAAATCTTTTCTGTTTCAAGATTGCATATTTCCGCCAATTCAGGAACCGAGCCATACAGTTCGCCCGGTGAGAATGCAGGAATCACGGCGCCGGTACGATAATCGAGTCGTGATGCTATGGTGCCGCCTGTGCCGAGCAGTTTTACTTTAGGCAGTCCCGGTGTATAAGGGAATTCTTTTTCCGGAATCTTGTAATTGGCTTTATTGTAGCCGGTTTCCTTCATGTCGGTAATGGTGTCGATGTCGACACCTATATTATATCCTGTCACAATTTTGATGACGATATGTTTGTCATCGTCGTTGCAGGCACGAGGAAGCACCGTACCTTTGAAAGTGCCGCGGGTGGTGGTTATTTCAGCCTGTCCCCAGACACGGGTGTTATATTTTTTCAGAACTTCTAAAGCTCTGCCTTTATATCCTTGAAAAAAATCGTTTTCCATAATTAATTTTCCTTTACAATATTTTTTAATTCTTCCATGCTGATATTACCCAATGCCATGCTGTTGAGTTCTCCCATAATCCAATTTGCTTTGGCGTCAGGGCACTGAGTTCTGCCTATTTGGCTGAACTTGTTGACAAACATCGGAATATTTGAAATTATGGCCTCTTTGGATATTTTCTTGAAATGCAGTTCCGACAGAACAGATTCGAAATCCATCTGAGGGTGTTGGTAAACTATAGGAAGCATCTTATATGCGAACTGCTTGTCGATCTTTTGTTCTTTTATGAAAGCAAGAAGGTCGTAGATGCGATTGTAGTCGAATGTGCCGGGGCATGTGTAGTGGCCTTCGACGAATTTCAGGCGTTGTCCGAGGAAACAGCAGATGAACTTGGGGTCGTAATCCAAATCCTTATGGATTTTGCTTACGAGAGGATAGAGGTTGTTTCTGTGGATATAAGTAAAGGTGTCATCCGGAACGCCCCATTGCAGCATTTGTATTGTGCGGTCATGCACATCGCTGTCAGGCAGATTTTTTCTGATGTTGTCAAGGTATTCATTGTCAAGAGGAATCGGAGCCGAGTCGGTGTCAGGATACATGCGGTCGGCACCTGGAAGAACCCTTTCGAAAATGGTTGTGCCGTCAAGCAGGTATTTGCGTGTTTCAGGCGGCACTCCTTCGAAGGCCATTTTGCATCTTTCCTCGATGGTCTCGAGAGCTGTCTCGACATCATCTTCCTTAGCCCAGAACACTATTTGGGCGTCGTTTTCGTCAGCGTTGAGGGATTCTGCAATTTTAGCCATAACCTCATGTTTTTCCTGCGGACAAAGATCTTCGGATGTGATCAGGTTCGGTTTTTCAATGCAGGCTATAACTTTCAGACGGTCAGATATTTCATTGATGAAACATTGTCCCGGCTGTGTGAAATGTGAGAGTATGCCTTTGAATCCCGGAAGGTTGACGGCGATGAGCTTTTCTTTTCTGTCTTTTGCGGCAATTATCGGAGCGTATGTGAAATCAAATTCGTAGAAATTCAGTTTCTTATGTGAAATCTTCCAGGTTTCGGCTTTCATTGATTTGTTGAGAATGTCTCGGATATCGAGCAAAGCCCATTGCCTGAAGCATTCATTATGAGACAGTTCGGGAATCAGGCGGGTATGTGCCACACCTTTTATCTCTATACGGGTACCACCTTTGCAGCTGACGTTTACATCTTCACGTCCTGCACCTATTCCGGTTCTCACCTTGCCTGTTGACCTGTTGAGGAAACGGATATACTGGCAACATTCCTTAAGTTCGTCAGGGTTGTTGAGCTCAGGATATGTGACTGTTTCGATAAGCGGCATTCCGAGACGGTCGGTCTTATAGATACGGATGTGTCCGACATCGGATATTTCACGGCAGGCATCTTCTTCTATGCTAAGCTGGATAAGATGCACATCCTTGTTCTTTAAAGGGATGACGCCATCGACACCGACAATGGCGGTTCTTTGGAAACCGGTAGGAATGCTTCCGTCGAGATATTGTTTGCGGGTGATGTGTATTTCACCAACTATGTTCAATTTTGAGAGGAGGGAAATCTCTATTGCTATGTCAAGTGCTTCACGGTCAATTGGAAATGGAGGGGTGTCGTCAACCTCGTATGTGCAGGTTGTATCGTTGTTGATGCGGTAGAGGATAGTCTTGCGGGTTTTGAATTCCATCAAGGCTGTGCGGTCATATACGCCCATTTCGCTAAGAGTTGGACGCATGTGGCGGATAACCTCCGAATCAATGTGATCGTTATCGTTGAATTTACCGGCAGGGCAGTGACAGAAAAGTTTGTGCTTTGTCTTCAGTTGCTGGTGTACTTCGAGACCTGACATGAAGCCGATTCTGTCATAGGTTTCTTGTGTCGCCTCTTTGCGGGGGACATAACCTATTCTCTTCATCGAAGTCTCATAATTTTTTTGGGAATCAAAAGGCTTTTTCATCAATTATACTTTATTAATTATTATATGCGTACGTGTTTTTTAAATAATTTGCAAAAATATTGAAAATATGCTTTAAATGCGAAA
>CALFIZ010000238.1 GCA_937877575.1 uncultured Marinilabiliales bacterium
CACGGCTTTTCCCGCCGTGCTGCCGCCAAGAAAGAAGCGGTAGCCGCTGCCATTGGTGCTGTTGACGGGCTTGTCACGGGCGCGGAAAAGAGAAGTAAAGGGATTTTTCATGATGATTGAAGGCGGCAGAATCGACCATGCCAGCCATGCCAACGACCCGGCCGGAACATTGGGTGAAATGTTGGATTTCGATAACGCAATAAAACTTGCGTATGAATTCTACACCAGACACCCAAAAGAAACCCTTATAGTTGTGACTGCAGACCATGAAACAGGCGGACTCAGCATAGGCCAGGCTTCAACAGGTTACGCCTCTTATCCGGAACTTCTTGACTATCAGAAGATATCGTATGACAAACTCAGAGCACAGTTCAAAGAAATGGCTGCCAAGGACGTGAAACCGACAAAGGAAGAAATCTACAATATTCTTTGTGAAGATTTCGGTTTCAACAATGAAAACCCTAAAATGGCTCTCAACAGACTGGATTCTCTGAGAATAGACTTTTTCTATATTCACGATTTCGACCCGAGCTGCATGCCAAAATACGGCGAAATGATTAAGTCTGAAATATACAGGACAAATCTCGTCTCCGTACATAACATGGCAGGCCTTGCAGTAAGAATCATGAGCGAAAAGGCAGGTATCGGATGGACAACCGGTTCACACACAGGCGGTGCCGTTCCGGTGAGAGCCATAGGCGTTTGGCAGGAAAAATTCGACGGCTGCTATGACAACACCGACATTCCAAAGAAAATTTATGGTGACTTGTAATCTTCTGCCATGAAACGCTTACTGCTCATACCATTAGCCTTATTTTGCTGTCTTATTGCTTCCTCACAGAGTACCAACGGGCTGATAACAAGAACCGTTGTCTATAAACCCGGTGACTGCAACTCCCTGTTCTATCGCATCCCTGCGATAATAACGGCAAAAGACGGCTCATTGGTGATTACGTCCGACAAACGCAAATTCAACAACAACGACCTGCCGGCTGACATCGATGTCGTATGCAATTACAGCACCGACAACGGTCTCACATGGAGCCAGCCATACACCATAGCACAAGGAAAAGGTGTGGGCGCAGGATTCGGCGATGCAGCACTGGCACACTCCCTCGATGAAAACGGACTTATCTCCGTTTTCGTCGGCGGACAAGGTTTTTTCCAATCGACAGCCGAAAACCCGATCCGCACCTACAAATGCATGAGCTACGACAACGGACGCACATGGACGGAACCTGAGGACATTACACATTTCATATTCGGCAAAGACTGTGACGACCCCGAAAGAAAACACTGGCAAGGGTCTTTCTGCGCATCCGGCAACGGACTGCTCACCAGCAAAGGCAGAATATTATTCGTCGCTGCCGTCAGAGAAACAACAAAATACGGTATATGGAACCATGCGGTTTATTCGGATGACAACGGAAAGACATGGCATGTCTCCGGAAGAGCCACGCAAGGTATCGGCGATGAAAGCAAAGTCGTGGAACTAAACGACGGAAGCCTGCTCATGAGCATCAGAACGCAGGGAAAGAGGTTGTTTTCGCTGTCATACGATGGCGGTGAGACATGGCTTGACGCCCCTCAAAAATGGCAGGAACTCAACATTACCGCCTGCAACGGGGACATCATAAGATACACCTTGAAACGTGACGGATATGAACATGATATCCTGCTGCAGTCGCTGCCCGACAACTACACACGAAGTGATGTCACAGTATTTGTCAGCTTTGATGAAGGCAAAACGTGGCCCATAAAGAAAGTTGTCGTTCCCTACGCCTCAGCCTATTCATCACTATGCGTCCTGCCTGACAACACTATAGGCCTCTACGTTGAGGAAAGGGACAATTGTACAGTCGATGAGTCCTACCAAATCGGATATGAAATGGTTTTCTACCGGTTTACGTTTGATTGGCTTATGGAATAAAATCACACTCTCCGAATCATCTCGCTGACAATAGCCATAACATTGGTCGCCGCCTTGTCAGCATGAACAAGCACATCCTGCTCGTCAAGAAGTTCGCCGTCTTCAGATGTGGCCTTGTTGGTTATCACCGACATGCCGAAGACTCTGATACCGCAATGGCGTGCTACAATAACTTCCGGAACTGTTGACATGCCCACCGCATCAGAACCCATAATTCTGAACATCTTCACTTCGGAAACAGTCTCGTATGATGGTCCTGTCAGATTCATGTAAACTCCTTCAAACACTTTTATGCCCATCTCACCGGCAATTTCATGGGCCATGGCACGAAGTCCTTTGTCATAAACCACCGTCATGTCGGGAAATCTCACGCCGAATTCATCCAAATTCTTACCAATCAGCGGATTAGGAGACAGCCTGATGTGATCCTTTATTATCATTATGTCACCGGCCTCGTAATCCAAATTCACACCTCCGGCAGCATTGGTAACTATGAGCGTACTGACTCCGAGTTTGGCAAATATCCTAACCGGAAATGTGACCTGTTCCATCGAATATCCCTCATAATAATGGAAACGTCCCTGCATCATTATCACATTCTTGCCGTTTATCCTGCCGAAAATGAAATTGCCTTTATGACCGGGTGCAGTTGAAACCGGAAATTCAGGGAATTTCTCATGAATGCTCCTATATGATATTATTTTTGCATCTTCCACATAATCAGCCAAGCGGCCTAAACCGGAGCCGAGGATGATGGCTATTTCAGGCTTGATGTCAACCTGTGACTCAAGATAACCGGATATTTCAGAATATTTGCTCATATTTAGTGTTTGTTTTAACAGTCAACAAATTTTAAATCAACCAATAACTTCCTGTCTTTCAATTTATTAAACATAATTTTCATCTCATCGATGGTACCGCTTGCTATTTTGCATGAACCCTTGACGCGTGATAAATAAACACATTGTTCAGCCTGTTCCGGTTCATGTTTGCAGACATCAACCAGACAATCCACAATGTATGAAATTGAGTGTGAATCCTTATACAAAATCAGATGACAGGAATTATCCGACTTTGCGTTTGAAGAGCGTGCAGATGCCTTCTTGGGTTCACATACCTGATCCATAAGACGAAACTATGCGAAAGTTATTCTTGTGCCGCCGTCATCTATGCCGAGACGTTCGATGCTTGTTATGATTGCATCCTTTCCCGTACTCTCCACAAACTGAATGGCTGCCTTGACCTTAGGACCCATGCTGCCCGGTGCGAACTGTCCCTCGTCAAAATACTGCTGTGCCTCATTGATATTCATCCTGTCTATCGACTGTTCCTGCGGAGTGTTATAGTTTATGCAGACCTTGGGCACATCGGTAAGGATGAAGAACTTGTCGGCATTTATCTGACGGGCAAGCAATGATGAAGCAAGGTCCTTGTCGATTACGGCATCGATACCTTCAAGGTCATCATGATTCTTATAATATACAGGAATACCGCCGCCACCGACAGCAATAACAATGTTGTGGGCTCTGACCAGCTTTAAAATGGCATTGGTGTTATTTATGATTAAAGGACGTGGGGAAGCCACAACCTTGCGCCATCCGCGTCCACGAGAATCTTCCTTAAAAATCGAACCGGTTTCCTTCATTATCAGTTCTGCATCTTCCTTTGAATAATAAGGACCTACAGGCTTTGTGGGATTCTGGAAGGCAGGATCCTGCTTGTTGACAATAACCTGAGTGATGATGGAAATGATATCCATGAATATGTCATTCTCTCTCAAAACATTACGGAGCTGCTGCTCTATAAGATAGCCTATAAAGCCCTGAGAATAGGCAACTGCGACATCCAAAGGCATATCAGGAATGCCGTGAACCTTATTGCCGGCAGAATTGGCAAGAAGAATATTGCCGACCTGCGGTCCGTTTCCGTGAGTAATCACAAAATTATAATCGTTTTTCAAAAGTTTGAGCAAATTCTCGCAGGCAACTCTTGCGTTTTTTTCCTGCTCCCCAATAGTACCCTTCTCACCGCTTTTCAATAGAGCATTTCCTCCAAATGCAACAACTGCTAATTTTTCCATATTATATTTTTATGTAATTTTTAAAAGTCTGCAAAGTTAACATTTTAAACCGAAATATATTATCTTTGCCAAAAAATAATTGACATGGAAAGCTACATCGTATCAGCAAGAAAATATCGTCCGGTGACCTTCAGTTCCGTTGTAGGACAGGAGGCCATAACACAAACACTAAAAAATGCCGTAAAGTCAGGTCATCTGGCACAGGCATTTCTTTTCTGCGGACCAAGAGGAGTAGGCAAAACAACGTGTGCAAGAATTCTTGCCAAGACAATCAACTGTCAGAATCTCACGCCCGACTTTGAAGCCTGCGATGAATGCGAATCCTGCAAGGCCTTCAATCAGAGTGCGTCATTCAACATAATCGAACTTGATGCTGCATCCAACAACTCAGTGGAAGACATACGCCATCTTGTTGACCAGGTCAGAATACCGCCTCAAATAGGCAAATACAAGGTCTATATCATTGATGAGGTTCACATGCTTTCCCAAGCCGCTTTCAACGCATTTCTCAAAACCCTTGAGGAACCGCCGGCATACGCCAAGTTCATTCTTGCAACCACTGAAAAGAACAAGATAATTCCCACCATTCTATCCCGTTGTCAAGTATTTGATTTCAAGAGAATTACAATAGAAGACATAGTAAACCACCTGCAGTTTGTCGCCAAATCGGAAAATATCACCGCCGAGCCGGAAGCCCTTCATGTCATAGCTCAGAAATCCGACGGGGCAATGCGTGACGCCCTGAGTCTTTTCGACCAGATGGTTTCATTTTCCGGAACCAATCTCACATATAAAAATGTAATCGACAACCTGAACATTCTTGATTACGACTACTTCTTCAAGATGGTCAACTATATGCTCGAGGGAAACACCACCGATATTCTGCTGACCATAAATTCCATTTTTGACAATGGTTTCGAAGGTCAACACTTTATAATAGGTATGTGCAAGCACCTGCGCAGCCTGCTGATAAGCAAGAATCCTGCTACGCTCAAACTGCTTCAGGAAAGCGATTCCCTGAAGAAACGCTATGAAGAACAGGCGGCACAATGTTCCCAACAGTTCCTGCTCAATGCACTGAATGTCTTCAACAAATGTGACATTGACTACCGACAAAGCAACAACAAACACCTTCTCGTTGAAATCGCATTGTTGAACGTGGCAGCAATAGTTGACCACGAGCAAAAAAAAAAATCTGATGTAGCACAATCCGCCGCCTCTGTACCACAGGCTCCGAAACCGACTGCACCGACAAGGACAGCGACACCACAGTTCAAGGAAACGGCTTCACCAAACCCATCAGCAGCATCGCATGTCCAAGAGCAATCAACTCCCGCTGAATCAGTTACATCTCAGACGACAGTAACTTGCGAACAGCCGCCAGCAACACAAAAAGCGGCTGAACCACAAAAGAAAGCCTCGCATGCTCCACGCACTTCTTCAACAATGATAAGAATTTCCGATATAGGAAAAAAGAAACAGGACGAAACTGTCGTCAACAAGGATATCCAACAGCGGCACAATGATTTTACTATTGAAGAAGTCAAGTACGAAATAGACAGATATGCTGAATCCATCAACAAAGCCAACTCTTTCCTTGCCAATCTGCTCGAAATAGCCACCATGGAAATTCGCGGCAATGACGTCATTGAGTTTCATTTTGCAAACAAGGTAAACGAAGACACTTTCAAAACGGACAGCAGTAACATTGTCAAAATGCTACGTGAGAAACTGGCTAACGACAACATCAGTGTCACAACTGTAATTGACGAAACAATAGTCAAAAGCAAAGCATATACCGACACTGAAAAATTTGCTGAAATGATAGAGAACAATCCGGAATTAAAGTATCTCAAGAACAAACTGATGCTTGAGGCTGAATTTTAGTTACTTATGAAGACAGCGGTCATAGGTGGTGGCGCAGCAGGATTTTTTCTCGCCATAGAGTTGAAGAAAATAATGCCTGAAATGGATGTGACAATCTTTGAATCCAAAAGGAAATGTCTTGCAAAGGTTGAGATAAGTGGCGGCGGACGTTGCAACTGTACCAATTCATTTCAAGACATCACCGATTTGAAAAACGCTTATCCGAGAGGGTTCAATTTCATGAAACGCGCCCTGAAACATTTCAGCAATGAAGACGCATACCGCTGGTTTGAAAATCACGGTGTCAAACTGGTAACACAGGAAGACGGCTGCGTGTTCCCCGCCTCTCAGGATTCCCACAGCATCATCAACTGTTTCCTATCGGAAGCTCATCGTCTTGGAATAACAGTAAATCTGTCTTCAACAGTAAAGAAAATAACCAAGGAAAAAGAAAGAATGGTTCTGTATCTGCGAGGCAGCAACAATCCCCTATCCTTTGATTTTGTGGCAGTTACAGTCGGAGGACAATCAAAAGACAATGAAATGCTTACAATGCTCGAAGCAATGGGACACAAGATTGAACAGCCTGTCCCCTCCCTTTTCACCTTCAACATTAAAGACCAAGGGCTTAGAAATCTTATGGGATTGGTTGTTGAAAATGCAATCACAAGCATTCCGGGGACCAATATGCACAGCAGAGGAGATTTACTGATAACCCATTGGGGATTCAGCGGACCGGCAACTCTGAAACTGTCATCATACGCTGCCCGATATCTATATAATCACAAATACAACTCACCGGTTATCGTTAACTGGTCAGGATTATCCAACACACAAGACGTTGAGACTGTTATAGATACAATAATACAGCAAAACGGAAGCAAATTGCTGACGAACTCCCATCCGTTTGATCTTCCCAACCGTCTCTGGCAATATCTTCTGACAAAAGCCGAACAAAAACCCGACAAGCGATGGTCTGAACTCGGCAAAAAAGGATTCAACAAAATAGTCAACATCCTCACCAACGATGAATACACAATTGACAACCGCAGCACCTACAAAGATGAATTTGTCACCTGTGGCGGCGTCAGTCTTGAGAGTATCAATTCAAAGACTATGGAAAGCAAAGTCGCAGAAGGCTTGTTCTTTGCAGGGGAAATTACCGATATTGACGGAATCACCGGCGGTTTCAACTTCCAGGCTGCCTGGACTACAGCATATATCGCCGCTCACGGAATTTGCACCGCATTAAATGCCATGGTCTGAGCATTAACTCTTGACAATCCTCTTGTATCTCTCTTCACCATCCTTGTAAAGATTCTTGAAATAAGCCCAGTAAGCCTTAATCTGCGACATATAGTTCTGCTTGCCTTTCAACACCTCAAGCAAGTCAGCATAAAAACTCTGGAAGCGTTCGATACGTTCCTCATAACTGAAATCAGTTTCGTTAAGCAGCTCCTCAGTGAGGAATGGTTTGATGAAGAGTATGAGTTTACGGTTGAA
>CALFIZ010000239.1 GCA_937877575.1 uncultured Marinilabiliales bacterium
TCGTATATTTTTTGCCAAGGACGCGCCACTGTCGGAGGAATTTGACTATCTTTATTCCGCTCTGTTTAAGAATCCTGAGCCCTATATAAAAATAGTCGCTGCCTTAGGGAAAAAGAAGGTGGGTATGACCCGTGAAGAGCTGCTGAAGGAAGGTAAAATGCCCAACAATGGAAATGTCACAAAGGCTCTAAATGATATGGAGAGTTGCGGGTTTATTCGCAAATACTCGTCCATTGGCAAAAAAGAACGAGGGGCTGTATATCAATTGGTTGATTTTTACACACTCTTCTATTTTAAGTTTGTTCACAACAACAAAAATCTGGACACTCATTTTTGGACATTGACACAAGAAACGCCACAGTATTATGCTTGGTGTGGCCTTGCATTTGAGAGGGTGTGTTTTAGTCATATTGAACAGATAAAGGCAGCTTTGGGTATTGGTGGTGTTCTCTGCAATGTGTACTCATGGCGTTCAAAGTCAGAATCTTCCAAAGAAAAGGGCACACAGATTGATATGCTTATAGATAGGAACGATCAGGTAATAACCTTATGTGAGATGAAATACTCGAAACGCCAGTTCTCTATCGATGCGGGCTATGATGAGAATTTGCTGTACAAAGTTGAGAAATTCCGTAAGGAATCATCAACAAAGAAAGCTATTCATATTGCCTTGATAACAACAATTGGTCTAATACAGAATGAATTTTATGACGACATACAGAATGTTATAGAAATGAATAAGTTATTTGAATTTTAACCAACGCGAAACTTGGCTTTAAGTGCTATTATTTTATGGTTATAGCCAGGTTTATATGTATATTGATTCTACTTCTGAGGCAGCTATCAGGTGGCTTTGACGCAGTTATGAGGCATACTCCAGCCTTACTCAACAGGTATGGCAGCAGTATGGCTGAAGCGGGGGTGATTCCCGACAGGGATTGGTTGACACTATCCTTGTGAAGAGATGCCGATAGCGGCTCCGTTTTGGCAAAAAAAATACGGTTTCGGAAGTGATATCGTGATTTTTTATTACCTTTTGAAAAGGAACAGGCACTCTCTCAGGTCGTTCAAAAAGAGATAGTTCTGGATGACTTGTTTAACGATATCCCATGACGAAAAATGGGATTTCCCAATGCGGAGCAGGGGAGATAGTTTGAAAACTATAAAATTCAGGTCGAGTCCCTCGATAGGAACTCGACCTTTTTTCATCCCTTAGAACTTTACTTCCGGTGCTTTCTCGGCGCCTGCCTCTGCATGGAAATAAGCTTTCTTGGAGAAGCCGAACATGCTGGCAATCATGTTTTTGGGGAACCTTCTTATGGCTGCGTTGAAATTTTTTGCAACTTCATTGTATTTGTTCCTTTCAACATTGATTCTGTTTTCGGTGCCTTCAAGTTGTGACTGTAACTGCAGGAAATTCTCGTTTGCCTTCAGGTCCGGATAGCGTTCAACCACAACCATCAGTTTTGACAGTGCGCTTGACAACTGGTCCTGTGCTGCCTGAAATTGAGCAAGGTTTTCTTCAGTGAGGTTTGATGGGTCGAGTGATACGGATGATGCTTTTGAACGTGCTTCAATTACACCTTCCAATGTCTCCTTTTCGTGAGCGGCATAACCTTTTACTGTCTCCACAAGGTTAGGAATCAGGTCGGCTCTTCTCTGATAAGCACTCTCAACATTTGCCCATTGAGAATCAACATTTTCTTCAAGAGGTACCAGTGAATTGTACGCTGAAATACCCCAGATGACAATTAAGGCTACCAAGCCTAAGATTATAATCCAATTTTTTTTCATAATGTTTTGATTTTAAAATGTTTATTTGATATTAAAAAGTTCAATTGAGCGTTTGATGAATTCATCTAACTTTTCTCCCTTCAGAATATTCTGTTGCAATTTTGCAAGGTCAATCAGCTGTTCTGCCGTGCGTTTGGATTCCTCAGCCTCCGGATTTTCGACAATTCTCGATATCAACGGATGGTTTACGTTGACTTTCAGGATGTATGAATCAGGGAAGGCATCCATATAACCGTATCCGCCACCTAATCTCGACATGTCTTTCATCCTGCGCATGAATTCGTTCTTGGTTATCATAACAGGACTGTCGGTTTCGCTTAAAGCTTCTGTCTCAACAGTATATGTGGCTTTGTCGAGTAATCCCTCAAATAATTCCTTTACCTTTTTGGTCTCGTCATCGTTGAGTTTTGACGGTGAGGTTTCACCCTTGTCAATGAGCTTTGAAACGACGTCGGAGTCAACGCGGACAAACTTGATTTTATCGTTTTTCTGTTCAAGGGCGTTGATGTAGTAGCTGTCAATGATTTCATTGAGAACTACGATATCGTAGCCGGCTTCTTTGGCTGATTGGATAAAACTGTATTGTTCTTCAGGACTGTTGGTATAGATGATGACGGTGTTTTTATCTTTGTCAGTCTGAAGGGCTTTGATTTTATCCTTGTATTCGTCAAAGGTGAAATATTTGCCGTCAACATTCTTAAACAGTGCAAATTTGATTGCCCTATCGTAAAAGTCAGGTTCTGAGATGATTCCGTATTCAATGAATATCTTTATGTCATCCCATTTCTTTTCAAATTCCTCGCGGTTGTCTTTGAATATCTCGCTGAGTTTGTCGGAAACCTTTTTGAGAATGTGGGAAGATATTTTCTTAACATTGGTGTCGCTCTGCAGTGAGCTTCTTGAAACGTTAAGCGGTATGTCAGGTGAGTCGAGCACACCATGAAGCAGTGTGAGAAATTCAGGCACAATGCCTTCCACGTTGTCGGTTACGAAAACCTGGTTGCTGTAAAGCTGGATTCTTTCCTTTTGTACTTCAACATTACGTTTGATTTTCGGAAAATAAAGGATACCTGTAAGGTTGAACGGGTAATCGACATTCAGATGAACATTGAAGAGAGGGTCATCGTAGATTAAAGGGTAGAGTTCATGATAGAACTTGTTGTAGTCTTCCTGTTTGAGGTCGGCCGGTTTCTGTTTCCAGAGCGGGTTCACATCATTGATGATTCTTGGCTTTGTAACCTCTTTGGTCTTGGGATTTCCCTTGTCATCCGTTTCGCCGGGGATTTCCTCGGTGACTGTCTCCGTCCCGAAAATGATAGGTATGGGAAGGAAGCGGCAATATTTCTTCAAGAGTTCGAGTATCTTGTATTCCTGAAGATATTCCGAAGCGTCATCGGATATGTGCAGGATGATATCAGTACCTCTGTCCTCACGTGTCCCTTCACCGATTTTGTAATCGATGTCGCCATTGCATTCCCAATGGACAGCCTTTGTCTGACCGCCTCTTTTGTAAGTCTTGGTCTCAATTTCCACTTTGTCTGAAACCATGAAGGTGGAGTAGAAGCCCATGCCGAAATGTCCGATAATGGAACTTGCTTCCTTTTCGGATTTGTTCTTGAACTTTGAGATGAAATCCGATGCTCCCGAAAAAGCAATCTCAGTGATGTATTTGATGACTTCGTCTTTTGTCATGCCGATACCCCTGTCTGACACTGTCAGGGTTTTCTTTTTAGGGTCGAGTTTGACAATTACGCTAAGGTCTCCCAACTCTTCATTGTAAGTCCCGTTTGATGCAAGTTTCTTCAGTTTTGTGGTTGCATCGATGGCGTTTGACACTATTTCTCTCAGGAATATTTCCTGATCGGTATATAAAAACTTTTTTATGATGGGAAATATGTTTTCCGTCTGTACTTGAATTTGACCTTTATCCAAATTACTCATGATATACATTAATTTTATTGGTTCTAAAACAATGGTTTACTTTGAGCAAATTGTATGCCTTTGTAATTTTTATGACATATTGTCACCTTATTGGTATTCATCGTATGTCGATTTTTCTTTTTTGCTTCTCTGATATTCCTTTTCCTTCAGGCTTTCGCGTTTGTCGTAGAGTTTTTTACCCTTTGCCATTGCTATTGTCAGCTTTGCAAGTCCGTTTTCATTGATGAAAAGCATTACGGGGATGATGGTGAGCCCCTTTTCGTCAACCTGTGCCTTGTATTTCCTCAATTCACGTTTGTTGAGCAGTAACTTTCTGTTTCTCTTTGGATTGTGATTACTGTATGTGCCGAATGTATATTCCGTTATATGCATGTTGGTAACATACAGTTCGTTGTTTATGAAGGTGCAATAGGCATCATTCAGATTGGCTTTGCCTTCCCTGATGGACTTTATTTCCGTACCCGTCAGCACGATTCCTGCAACGAGTTGTGACAGCAGAAAATATTGATACTCAGCCTTTTTGTTTTTTATCTCTATTATATGGTTTTGTTCTTGTTTCATTTTTTTTGAAATTAGTCATTAACTGCGAGTTTCATAAGTTCTATCAGTTCATCGCGCAGACGTGCGGCTTCGATGAAGTCAAGTTCCTTTGCGGCAAGTTCCATTTTCTTTTTGGTAGCCTTGATAACCCTGTCGAGTTCGTTTTTGTTCATGTATTTGATTACGGGGTCATTGGCAATCTGAGGTGTGGAAGTATCTCTGTTGTATTCTATATGTGACGATGCTGCGAGGGTGGTCTGGTTGAGTATTTCGTCTCTCGACTTGTAAATCTGTTTCGGAACTATATGATGTTCAGTGTTATATGCAATTTGTTTCTCTCGTTTCCTGTTGGTTTCATCGATGGTTTTCTGCATCGATTCGGTTATGATGTCGGCATACATGAAGACTTTGCTGTTGATGTTGCGGGCTGCGCGACCTGCAGTCTGTGTAAGTGAGCGTTCCGAACGAAGGAATCCTTCCTTATCGGCATCAAGAATTGCAACCAATGAAACTTCAGGCAGGTCAAGACCTTCACGCAGCAGGTTGACGCCGATGAGCACGTCAAAGACCCCTAAGCGAAGGTCACGCATGATTTCAACACGTTCCACGGTCTCAATGTCGGAATGGATATAACGGCAGCGGATTCCCCTGTTCGCCAGGAATTGCGCAAGTTCCTCCGCCATTCTTTTGGTAAGGGTGGTGATGAGCACGCGCTCATCCTTCTTTGCCACTATTTCTATTTCCTCAAGCAGATCGTCCATTTGGTTGAGACTTGGTCTGACTTCGATAGGCGGGTCAAGCAGGCCGGTGGGTCTTATGATTTGTTCGACTATGACGCCGTTGGATTTGTTGAGCTCGTAGTCGGCAGGTGTGGCACTGATGTAGATTGTCTGTCCTGTGAGGTCATAGAATTCCCGATAGGTGAGCGGACGGTTGTCAAGTGCCGACGGTAGCCGGAATCCATATTCCACCAGCGAGGTCTTGCGGCTACGGTCACCTCCAAACATGGCACCTATCTGCGGAACCGTGACGTGACTTTCGTCGACCACCAACAGAAAGTCATCGGGAAAATAGTCGATAAGGCAGAAGGGGCGTGAGCCAGGGGCACGTCCGTCAAAATAACGACTGTAATTCTCAATTCCAGAACAGTAGCCCAGTTCCTGAATCATTTCCACATCGTAGTTCACACGTTCCTCCAGCCGTTTGGCTTCCAGATGCCTGTCGATACTTTGCAGGTAGTCGCGTCGTTCGAACATATCGTGTTGTATCTGTAGCAGGGCTTCGGCCATGCGGTCTTTCGAGGTGAGAAAGTTAGAGGCTGGGTATATCACCACCTCGTCGAAGCGTTCCAGACGCTGTCCGCTGACGGGGTCGAAACTCTCCAGACGCTCTACCTCG
>CALFIZ010000240.1 GCA_937877575.1 uncultured Marinilabiliales bacterium
GTTGACCATGTAGTTCATCCATGTGAGTGCGAGCCCGTGTCGTCCCTGGTGAAGCAAACCGTCTTCATTGGCATATATCTCATTATCAGTACCATCACGGTATGCAGTGAGTATCTTCTTAATGGTTTTGCCCCAGTGTCTCCATACGAATTTTCTGCCGTCTTGAACTTTGTCGGCATATTGGTTCAGGCACCAGAGCAGCCACAGTGAGGCGTCTGCTGAAGGAACAGGTGCTGAATGTATGTTGTTGTAAAAGTTGAAGAACGGTCCGTTCATGTCTTCAATCATGCCATCGATGACATTGCGGAATATGTCGGCTTTCCCTTGTGTCAGCGTCAGCCCTGGAAGGGCAAGAAACGTGTCGCGCGGAATGACGCCTAACCAAGGATATCCTGCAATGACCCTGTAGGAGCCGTTTTCCCTGATGATAAATTGCTGGGCGGCATTGAGGAGACATCCCTTAAAACTGTCGCGCGGAATGCGTCGTGCCACCTCGCTGTTGAAAAGACGGGTCAGCGTAGTCGGATTGCTTTCCTCTGTGGCAATGGAGATGATAATGCTCTGCCCAACCTGCATGTTTACCATGAAATATCCCGGAGTGTATAAATCTTCGTGATAGTCGTAGCCGCGCTCCCTGTCTTTGGCATACTCGAAGTTGTAGTACCAGTCGGGTGCATGCTGATATTCATTTGGCTTGTTTAACTGTATGTTGAGAAATGAATAATTGGGATACATCCTGCATCTGATGCCATTGCGAATGACTTCATAACTTGTATCGACATCATTGTTACAACGCGTCAGCACATGACGGTTACGAAATGCCAGCAAAGGCCTTATCTTCAATGTGGTCGCTGAATGAGCGTCAATCAGAGTGTAACGGACCATCATCCTGAAACCTATCGAGGAGTTGATGCGCTCCTTTTTCAGAACAACACCTCCCACACAGTATGTTATCGACGGAATCGGATCACAGGTGACCTCATTTATATATTTGTGTCCTTTCGGATAAAAGTAATCGTCATTATACTGATGTACTGAAAGTTGGAACTCCTCACCGTGCTGTATTACAGATTCTTCCAATGAGGAAAGCAACACGTGGTTGTCACCGTCGATGGTCGGCTGCGGAACTACGAGAAGTCCGTGATACCTGCTTGTGTTGCATCCTATCAATGTGGTGCTGCCATAGCCGCCCTCCTTGTTGGTGCGCAGCAACTCCTTGTTGAGGGAATATGACAGGTTCACCATTGAATCTTTGTCGAAGTGTATGTAACTCATAAAAAATATTTTAGATATTTATATTAAACTACAAAGTTAACTTTTTATTTTGAATTTTGTATTTTTGCAAATGTGTTTTTTTTATTGGAGATTATTGTTATGAATAAACTTATGAAGTCATTTAAGCCTTTAATCGCATTAATACTGATGTTTTCACTGTTTGCCTCATGTGTGAACAAAAACCATGAAAAAAATGATGGCGAGATATATCTTTATCCTGAATATGCAAAAGGCTTCTATGTCACGAAATCATCTTCCGGTGACTATACTCTTATCGTCAGAAATCCTTCTGACACAACTCAAGTCATTTCAAGAATGGAACTGAAAAAAGATGATGTTAAGGACTCCAATACTGCCTGCTGCTTTTCGATAACCCACATATCATTCTTTGACAGAATAGGCTGCATTGGCAATATGACAGGCATCCCGGATTCCAATCTGTTCAGGGGAGCCGACATTTTAAACAAAATAGACAGGAATGCTGTGAGGATAATAACTCTCGGAGCCGGAACAAAGACGGAGGTTATACTGGATTTGAATCCGGATTTTCTGTTTACGAGCGAGTATCAGCATGCAGATTTCTCCACTATAACCTCAGCCGGCACAAAGGTGGTTCCGGTGTTGGAGTATCTTGAAAACACACCGCTTGGCCGTATGGAATGGCTCAGACTTTTCGGTTTCCTGATGGATAGGGAAGAAATGGCGCTGTCAATTTCGGATTCTATTATAAAGAGATATAATAATCTGATATGTAATGATATGGATGATGCCGACAGACCGCAGATTCTTGATGCAAGTGAATATAACGGATATTGGTATGCCGCGGGGGGACAGAGTTATGTCACCACATTCTTCAGGGATGCGGGCTTTGATTATGTCTGGAAGGATGACATACACAACGGTAGTTTCGCAGTGTCGCCGGAAGAGGCTTTAAAACAAGGAATGACAGTGGAATACTGGCGTTTTGTCACCGACTGTGATGCCGATATGGACATCACGCTTGATTTTGTTAGGTCGTCCAACCAATATTACGATAAATTCCGGTCAGTGCGTGAAGGTAAGGTGATAGCGTGCAATCCGACCGGCAGCGGTTATTACACTACCGGTATCCTTGAGCCTGATGTGGTATTGCAGGATTTTATCTTAGCCCGCGAAGGGAGAGACGGTGGGGTTTATTACAAATTGATTACGAAGTGAACGTCTGTGGCATCGAAAACAGATAATTGACATAAAATATGGACAAATCAGTAAGAATAGACAAATGGTTGTGGTGTGTGCGGCTTTACAAGACCAGAACATTGGCGTCTGAAGCATGCAGCGGTGGAAAGGTCACCATTGACGATGTGAATGTTAAGCCTTCCCGCGCAGTTAAGGTGGGGGATATAATCAAGGTTCACCAGCCGCCGTTGTGGAGAACCTTGAAGGTGGTTGGCATTCTTGAGAACCGTGTGGGTGCCAAGGTGGTCCCGCAATACATGGAAGACCTGACACCTCAGGAGGAATATGACAAAGTTGAATTTGTCCGCATGATGAATATGGAACGGCGAGACCCGGGAACAGGTCGTCCGACTAAAAAGGAACGCAGGGAAATCGACAGGTTGAAGGATATGTATTAGAATCACTTCTCCCTAAAGAAAAGCGTCATGGGAACCCCCTTGAAATCAAAATTTTGACGCAACTTGTTCTCAACGTAGCGTTTGTACGGGTCCTTGATGTACTGTGGCAGATTACAGAAGAAAACAAAGATAGGGTAGTCCTTCTTCAGTTGTGTGATATATTTGATTTTTATGGTTTTGCCCTTATATACCGGCGGCGGTGTGTCCTTGACGATAGGCAACATGACATCGTTCAGCTTTGATGTCGGTATTTTCCGGGTTTTGTTCTCGTAAACTTTGATGGCAGTCTCTATGACGTTGTAAATGCGCTGTTTGTTTATTACGGAGGTGAAGATAACAGGCACATCGTTAAATGGTGCGATTTTTTCAGCAATCATTTCCCTGTAGTGCAGGTGAGTGTTGCTGTCTTTTTCGATTAAATCCCATTTGTTGACTACTACGACCACACCTTTGTTGTTGCGTTGGATGAGGCTGAAGATGTTCAGGTCCTGAGATTCTATGCCTTGTGTGGCATCAATCATGAGTATGCACACATCGCTGTTCTCAATGGTCTTTATGGAGCGCATTACGGAGTAGAACTCTATGTCTTCGTTGATTTTGGATTTCTTTCTAACCCCTGCGGTGTCAACGAGATAGAATTCGAAGCCGAAGTTGTTGTATTTTGTGTAAGCGCCGTGCATGAGGTGAATGTAAAAAAAGCTCGTGCATTAACCGGTGCAAAAGAAATTTCTTCTGTAAAACCAGAAGAATTACTTGTGTTGACCGGATATGTGCGTGGAGCTTGCACACCTATCGGCATGAAACGCACATATCGCACGTTTGTTGATGAACATGCCTTTGCACACTCGCTAATTCATGTAAGTGCGGGCATACGTGGCCAACAATTAGAACTTGCACCTACTGATTTGCTTGCAGTGTGCAACGGTGTGCGTGCAGATATTATTCTGTGAGAGGGGCAGTCAAAGAGTGAGTAATAATATCCTGCACCTGTGCCGGAAGTGCAGCTTTTTGTTCACGAGTTAATTGTGCAGTTTCAATAGGTGGATGCACAGTCAATTTTACATGACCGGGGCGCAAGCGTCCAGTTTCTTCATATAAGTGATATGTGCCATCGATTGTAACGGGCACAATTGGTGCACCAGAATTAAATGCAAGCTTAAAACTTCCTGCTTTAAATTCATGCCACGCACCACCTTTGCTCCGCGTGCCTTCAGGGAATATCATTTGAGAATAGCCTTTTTTTACATTTTCCGCTGCTTGGTGAATGGCCTCCATTGATTTTTTTATGCTTTTGCGTTCAATGAATGTGCATGGCAAAAGCTTCATCCACGGTGCGAGCACAGGGATTTTGCCAAGCTCCGCCTTTGCAACAAAGGCTGTGTGCTTGCCGGTATAGCCCAACAGCAATGGAATATCCATGTAACTTTGGTGATTGCCAATAAAAACAACGGCTCTATTCTGCGGAATATGTTCTAAGCCTGTAACTTCTACTGTTCCGCCCGCGGTTTCTATAACAAACCGTGCCCAATCTGGCACACTTGCTTGCACAATTTTATCTCGTCCTGCAAAATCACCTGCCTTTTCACACTTTTGCGCCTGTTTGAGCAGTTTATTTTTTTTTATCATATATGAAGCAATTTTTATAAAACCGATAATTGTTTTAAACATATTAACTCCGTGCACTATTTCTTGTGCCGCCTGTCTAGTTCGTTGTACACGTCCTGCCACGAAACGCCTTCTTTGTTCAGCAGCACGCTCACAAAGTAC
>CALFIZ010000241.1 GCA_937877575.1 uncultured Marinilabiliales bacterium
CACACAGAAAAACAATATCACAGGAAGCTGCCGTATCGATGCAATGGCTGCAGTTGATGTCATTACAACGGGCCCTGTCAAATTCCATTATGCGTATATTGATGATTCTGAGGGAAACAATGACCACCAGCTTAATCCGGGTGAAACAGTATCACTCAATGTGTATCTGTATAACTCCACAAACAATACTCTCGGTGATGCTACAGTCACTCTTTCATCAAATAGTGAATTTGTTACCATGATAGATTCTGTGGCTGTTTTCTCGGGTTTCGGACCTGGTGACACTGTATGCGTAAATCATGCTTTCACTATTGAAATCTCAGAAGATGCTATCCCGACAAGAAACATCAATTTTGCTGTTGAGGCTGAAATTGAAGGTCAGAGCCTTTCCAAAACCTCATTCAAACTCATGACATACGGTTCGACAATATCGTTCGGCGGAATAGCCATAGATGACAGCGAAGGTAACGGAAACGGTATCCTCGACCCTGGTGAAACCGCTGACATTTATGTCTATGTTGCAAATAGTGGAAATAGAACTGCCCCAAGCGTTTATGGCACATTGAGCACAACAGATGAAAATCTGACAATAAACACAAATAACAGATTCTTCGGCAACCTCTTCGCCGGTGTGACAAGATATGCACATTACAGTGTCACACTGAGTGCTGACGCAACACCTAATGAGGCTATTCCTGTCTCAATAGAACTGCTTGACAGAGAGGAGAAAACATATAATTTTGATTTCAGCATTGTCGCTTCATGTAATGTCGTGTTTGACTTGCATGATTCTTACGGAGACGGCTGGAACGGTGCAGCACTCATCGTTAATTTCGATGATGGAACACCTTCACAAATGATGACTATAGCAAGCGGAAACAGCGCAACTTACACTCTCGAAATCAATACCGGCACTACTGTTTCCCTGACATGGCAAAGCGGTAGCTGGGATTCAGAATGCTCATTCACGATTTCATACGAAGGCGGTGAACAGATATACAGCGGTTACGGCACACATTCAGGCGTTTTCTTCTCATGGGTTAACGACTGTTCAGCAAGTAGCGGAGCTCAAATTCTCGAACCTCCTACAGAAATGACACTCACACCGATCACCAATGACATAGACATCACTTGGGAAGGTCCTGAAAATGTCACATACCTCCTTTACAGAAACGGTCAGTTCCTGGCTAACATATTGTTTGACCATGTATATACCGACTATGATTTGGAAAATGGCGAATATTGCTATTATCTTGAAATCCGTTATGACGCATCTTCATACTCGGAACCTTTGGAGGAATGCTTATTCCTTGCTTATCAGGCTCTGCCAGGTGATGCTAACAGCGATAATCTCGTTAATGTTAACGATGTACAGACTGTTGTGGCTTATTTGTTTGAACATAATCCTTATCCATTCGTATTCTATGCAGCAGACGTGAATGAAGACGGTGAGGTCAATGTTCTTGATATTTTCGCTATTATCAACATTATTTATAACAAATAATAATGAAGAACAAACTTTTCATAGCACTGCTCGGATTGGCAATTATACTCGGCACTACCATGTGCAACAGTACAAGTGTCTCTTCATCATCTAATAACCAGACTCAGAGCGGTCAGACCAATAATCAGGGACAGAATCAGCATAATAACCAAACAAGCGGTAAAAACGTTATTTCAGCACAGGTTACAAATGTAAGCGGCTCTACAATAGATGTCGCTGTCAACCTGTCCAACGTTCAGGTCGTAAGCGGCTATCAGTTTGATGTGGCACTCAATGACAAATACTCATTCATTGACGGCTCGGAAACTAAGTCCTCAAGACTTAGCGACAAACATATAATCGTCGCAAAAGCTGTTGAAAATGGCAACGTTCTGAGAGTGTTGTGCTATTCCATGCCTGGCACTGATATTTCCGGTAACAGCGGAGCTTTAGTTAACTTTAAGCTGAAAGCCAAGAAAAACATTGCCAATCACGTTATTACTCTCAGCAATTGTGTAATCTGTGACAAACAGGGTAAGACCTTTGAAGTCATAGTAAAATAATTGTCTGACATATATTATGAAATGCATCATAAGTCTTTTTGTCATTCCGTTGAAAATAAAAGATTTATGATGCATTTTTTTATTAATTACCATACTGTCTTCGGACAGAATATCTGTCTCATCCTGAATGATGAAATAATTCGGATGGACTATGTGGATAACGGCTGGTGGAAAACAGAAGTACCTTATCCTGCACGGAATACTGTCAGATACAAGTATTTCCTGCAAAATGCCGACAACACAAAAATACATGAAACCGGTGATTATAGGGTTGTATATCTTCCTGAAAATGAAAGAAATATAATGTTTCATGATGAATGGCAGGGCAATGATGACAACTCTCCGTTTATGACAGCTCCCTTCACTAAAGTCTTCTTTCACCATGATGATTTTCCCACTGAAGTCGGATTGTATTATAACGAACTGATTATCAGGGTAACAGCACTCCAGATTCGGAAGGATGAAACCTTGCTCGTCAGTGGCAACTGTGAGGAACTTGGCTGCTGGGAGGTCTCAAAGGCAAAATTGATGTCACATGATTTCGGATGCCGATGGCACATCAATGTCAATGCGACAAATCTTCCAAACCATATCGAATTTAAAATTATCCGAAAACATGGTGACGATATTGAATGGGAACATGGTGATAATCACATATTGCGGCTACCTCTTATTGCTGATAATGAAACATTTTCAATAGAACTTGCATCTTTGAATTTTAATTATGGGAAGCCGAAATATAAGGGTGTGGCTGTTCCTGTTTTTTCGCTTAGAAGCAAAAACGACTGCGGAATAGGTGATTTCTCGGATATTAAAAAATTGGTCGATTGGGCTGTCAGTCAAGGGCTCAGTTTTATCCAGCTGTTGCCCGTCAATGATACCACTTCTTCAAAAACTTGGCATGATTCGTATCCATACGCACCTGTTTCGGTGATGGCATTGAATCCGATGTATCTGCATATTGCTGAAATGCAGAATGATACATATCTTCAATACGTTGATTATGATACTGTTTACAGATTGAAGTCGCATTATGCCCAACGTCTGTTTGAACACGATGGCAGGAGAGTGATGGAATCGCAGAGCTACAGAAATTTTTTTGAACAGAATGCGGAATGGCTGAAACCATACGCGGCATTCTGCGTCCTGTGTGATAAGTACGGCACTACCGATTATTGCCGTTGGAGTGATTTTTCGACATATAGTCAGAATATTCCTGATATGCTTGAGACTTCCGAGAAATATTGTCTGCGGATGAAATATTATTATTTTATTCAGTTTCTGCTTGACAGCCAGTTACGCGAAGCATACACTTATGCACACTCGCACGGGGTGGCACTTAAAGGCGACATTCCAATCGGAGTGATTCATGACAGTGTGGAAACATGGATGTATCCTCAGTATTTCAATCTTGACGGGCAGGCCGGCGCTCCGCCTGATTTTTTTTCTGAAAACGGACAGAATTGGGGCTTCCCGACTTATAACTGGGACAACATGGCACTCATGCGCCTTCGGTAACTCCAAAGGCACATAAGCTATTGACTGTTCAGCAGAATCCTGTCCGGCAACCCCGTTACCTAATACAGTTGGGCGGGAATCAGTGTCTTGGCATTCTCGAAGTCCTCTACCGTGTCAAGTTCTATGGAGAAGAAGCGCGTGGTATCTACCACGCGGAACGTGTGCCCCTGTGGGATGAGCCTCTCGAAACAACGCTCGTAGAAGACGTCGACGAGCCCCTCGTCCTCAATCATCTTCCGTAGCTCCTGATAGAGTGCCTCGCTGTATTCGGCGGTCATCTTCTCAATGCCCACCGACTCGCCGACGGCCTGCTCCGGGTTGCACGTCTTGTTGATTTCCACAATATGGTTTTGAGCGTCTACGATGACCTTGATCTCCTCCTCGCCGCACGCATGGCGGTTCAGTGCCAATG
>CALFIZ010000242.1 GCA_937877575.1 uncultured Marinilabiliales bacterium
CTTATTTAGTTGATAAAAAAAATAATATTAAAAAAAAATTTTTTGACGCAACACAAAAAATGATTTTAGCCAAAATAAAACGACAAAATTTAATTAAATTAAATAATATATATAAATTAATGAACAAAGCACATTTAGAACGAATTGAAAACATTTCGAATATTATTGATATAAAACAAATGAAACAAAAAATAAAAGATATACCTAATTATAGTATTAATATAATTAAGAAAATAACAGATGAATTAAATCAAAAAGAAAAAAATATAATTTCAGAAAATGAAAATAAAATTTTGGCTTTAATAAAAAATGAAATAAATAATTTATTCGATATTGAAACATATATGAACGAAGAAGAAGAGGAAGAAGACGAAATTGATGAAGATAGTTTTAAACATAAATATAATTATAAATATTATAATATTGAACAAAAACTTTATAAAAAAATTTTAAAAAATAAAAATAATATAAAAGAATCTTCGAAAACGAAAGATTATATAATATTAATAATAAATAAAATCGATGAAGAATTTATCAAAAAAAAAATTTATTCCTATTTAGAACAAATTGAAAATAAAGAAGAATATATGAATAAAATATTTAAAATATTATTATCTTCAATAGAACAAGTAATACTTACCACATTAGGGAAAATTTTACCGCTGAAAAATATGAATGAAATTATGTTTTTGTTTTATATAGGTAAAATGAGTCAAAGTTTATTTGATTTATCGAATAATATTTTCGAACCAAAAGATAAAGAAAAATTAATACCTGATGTTAATAATAAATTATTTGATATAATTGATAAAAATTTGTCATTTATTATTGATGATTTATCCAGCTATAATCAAAATATTGATAAATTTATAATTAAAAATGCCGTGTTAAAAGAAGTTTATATGAATATTCCTATTTTTATGGAAAATAAAAATTTTTTTAAAAAAGTGGATGATTATGAATTAAATTTTATAGAAAATTTCGGAAAAGGAAGATGCAAAAAAATCAAAGATGGATTAATATTTGATAATTTTATTAATTTGGAAAATATATCTTATGAATATCAAAAATTAATCAATGTTATTTTTTCTTTTAATGAAAATAGTTTTAATCAAGATGTGGATAAAAAATTCGATAATCTAAAAAATAATATAATATTAGACATTGAAATAACACTAAAAAAAATAGAACCAAGGGAAATAAGTTTAATAGAAATTCCAAAAATATCAGAAGGAAAAGATATTAAAGTAAAATGTAAATTAATAACAACATCATTAAATATAATTAATGATGCAATATATGCTATAAAAATGCTTTTATTTTTTTCAAAAAAAAATTATTCAAAAATATTATTATATTTTCATGATTTATTATCCGCTTTTATAAATCTAAGCAATGATTTTATATTAGAAACAAAAGGGCAAATAAAAAATATGACACAAAATGAATTAGCTTCATCTTATTCAAGTGTTTATTTAATACATGAAATAATCGCTCAATTTATTTTATTTATAAATACATCAAAAGATGTTGATGAAAATATCAAAAATAATTATATTCAATTACAAAAATTTTCTTCCGAATATTTAATAAAAAATATAAAAAAATTAAATAAAATGATAAAAGAAGGAATAAGAGATGCATCTCTTAATGAATTTAAAAAAATTATATCTTTAGATAAATATCCGATAATTCAAGGGTCAATCCCGATTAATCCTTTCGCTGAAAATTTAGTAAAATTAGTAAAAAATGTTTATAAATCACTTAAAAATTGTTATGAAGATAAAACTATTAGTAAAATAATTTTGGATAATTTAAATATATTTATTGATGAATTAGAAAAAATTATGGAAAATAAAAAATTAGAATAATATGAAGAAAAGAATTTTATTGGTAGCTTTATTATCAGCTTTCTCAGTGTACGGCTTTAGTCAGCAGATGGCTCTGCCACAAGATGAAAATGTAAGAGTAGGTAAACTTGATAACGGTTTGACATATTATCTCAGACACAATGATAAGCCGGAACACAGGGCGGAATTTTACATTGCACAAAAGGTGGGCTCTGTTCTGGAAGAAGAACCGCAGCGCGGTCTCGCACATTTCCTTGAACATATGGCTTTCAACGGAACCAAGAACTTCCCCGGCAAGAACATGCTCGACTATCTTGAGAAAAACGGCGTGAAATTCGGCACAAACATCAACGCGGGCACCGGCATTGACCAGACAGTCTATATGATAAAGGATGTCCCTACCGGCAACAAGGCACTTCTCGATTCATGCCTGCTCGTGCTTCACGACTGGTCAAGTTTCATCTTGCTTGAAGAAGATGAAATCGACAAGGAACGTGGTGTGATATTGGAGGAATTGCGTTCAAGGGACGGCGCAGACCAGCGTCTTATGCAAAAGACTCTGCCGATTATGTATCCTGACTGCAATTACGGCAACCGTCTCCCGGGAGGACTTCCTGAAGTCGTGGCCAATTTCGAATATCAAACACTTCGCGATTATTATCATAAATGGTATCGTCCCGATTTGCAGGGTATTATTGTGATAGGTGACATAGATGTGGATGAAACCGAGGCTCGCATAAAGGAAATGTTTTCCGATATCAAGGCGCCGGTCAACCCAACACCTCGCCCTTTCATTGAAGTTGCCGACAACACTGAACCAATCATTGCAGTCGCCACTGACCCTGAAGCGACAAGCTATCAGATGTTGCTTTTCTATAAACAGGATGCATGGCCTCAGTCGGAAAAGAACTCCATCGAATATTTCCTGGTGCAGTATATCTTCCAGATGATTTCCGACATGATGAACAACCGACTCAGTGAACTGACACAGTCTGCAAACCCACCGTTTACATACGCTTATTCTTATTACGGTGATTATTATGTCGCCCCTACAAAAGAAAGCTGGACGAATATCATGATTCCGATGTCAGCATCAGGTGTCAAAGACGCACTTACTGCCATGATTCACGAAAACAACCGTATGGTTCAATATGGTTTTACCGCTTCGGAATATGAAAGGGCTAAGGCTGATTTCATGAAACATGTTGAAAGCAGCTACAACGACCGTGACAATGAAAAGAATGAGAGCTACGTGAGTGACTGTCTGATGAACTTCCTTCAGAGTGAACCTATGCTCGGCATTGAAAACGAATATATGCTCTACTCCCAGCTGGTGCCGGCTATTCCTGTAGAGGCAATCAACCAGGTTGCACAGCAGTTGGTGACACCTGAAAATATGGTTTTGTGTGTCACAGGCCCTGATGCAGAACCCATGCCATCGGAGAAAGACCTCCTTGCAATAATGGAAAAAGCTGAAAATGACGTGGTTGAAGCTTATCAGGAAACAGTCTCCAATGAACCTCTGCTCGCAAAAGCACCTAAGGCAGGCTCAGTCAAGAAAGAATCCAAAAACGTTGTGCTGGGAACAACGGAATGGACTTTAAGCAACGGCGTGAAGGTTGTTTTCAAACCTACCGATTTCAAGAAGGATGAAATCCGGATGAACGCTTTCAGATTCGGTGGCACCTCAACGATGGAGCTGAAGGATGCTGTTACAGTCAGAAATCTTGACCAGATTATAAACCTTGGCGGTGTGGGAAACTTCAGCGCAACCGACCTGCCAAAGGTCCTCGCCGGCAAAAAGGTGACAGTCACACCGTTTATCAGAAATTACAGAGAAGGCATTTCAGGTTCAAGTACTCCTAAGGACCTCGAGACATTGCTGCAGCTGGTTTATCTTTACTTTACAGATAACAGATACGATGAGACTGCTTTCCAGTCATATATCACCCGTACGGCCCCTTTGCTTGAAAGTGCTGAAAACCAGCCGCTTACTTCGTTCAGCGATTCAGTCACATCAATCGCATATAATAATCATCCGTTTGCTGTCCGCACCAAGGCTTCCCAAATGAAGGATATCGACTATGCGAAAGGAATGGAACTGTACAAACAGCGTTTCTCAAATGCCAAGGATTTCACTTTTACCTTCTCCGGCAACATTGACCCTGAAACTTTCAAACCGTTGGTGGAACAGTACCTCGGCTCTCTGCCGACAGGCAAGAGCATCAACAAGATCGGTAAGAATGTAAGGTCATTAAGCAAGGGTTCCAAGAACTGCACTTTCGAAAAGACTATGGAAAATCCTACTACCACGATATTCATCGTTTATTCCGGTGATATGCAGTACAACCTTAAAAATGATATCTATATGACAGCATTCGGAAATATCATGGATATCGTCTATACCGCAACTGTCCGTGAGGAAGAGGGCGGAACATACGGCGTCTCCACTTATGGAATAACCGACAAGTATCCTTCTGAACGTTATGGCTTCCAGATAGTTTTTCAAACCAACTCCGATGTCAAAGACAAATTGATAGGCATCGTAAAGGACGAATTGGCAAGGATTTCCACCGAAGGTCCTGACCCTGTAAATCTTCAGAAGGCAAAAGACTATCTGTTGAAACATCATGAGGAACTTAAACAGGAAAATTCCTATTGGAACGAACTTATGGATGCATATTACTGCGAGGGTGAGGATTTCCTGACCGACTATGAGAAGATAGTCAACGGCATAACAGTTGAATCCATGAGAGATTTTGCAAAGAAAGTCATATCACAGG
>CALFIZ010000243.1 GCA_937877575.1 uncultured Marinilabiliales bacterium
GTGAAGGGAGTGCTGTTGACAAGCTCCATGATCTCTTCCATGGAGTCATCGATATCTATGGCATCCAGGTCAACTCTTGCCGTCATGACTTCGTAAGCGGATATATCGGCGAAATCAAGGATTTCAACTGTTTTGGCTCCGCAAAAACAGGAGATGTCCTCACTACTGAAATCCGGATTACAACCATTTTCGGCGATGTTACTGCAATAGAAGCACAAACCTCGGTGTCTTGCGGGGCGGATAATCAGCATCCGGTCGCCAGTTGTGTCATGAAACTTTTTATTGATAGAAACTATGCTTAATCTTACACCATACACACTAAGGAAAACAACCGACGAACATAGATTTGATGTGAGAATCGATTTCGACAACCCTGTTTTTGCCGGTCATTTTCCAGGAAACCCCATCCTCCCAGGCGTCTATATCATTGAGATGGCTAAAGAGTGCGCTGAACTGCATTTTGACAGGAAATACACTATAAGCCACATCAAAAGTTGCCGATATTATTTTACAATAACACCTGCCCGCAGTGAAAACTATGTCATGCTGGCCGAGTTTAGTGAATGCGACAATGGTATCAGGGCAAAAGTTGACTTGTCACAGGATGATGCAGTGGCTATGGCAATAACAATGACACTATCGGAAAAGTTATGAAATACGATGTCGTCATTATCGGTGCAGGTCTTGGCGGTCTTGAATGTGCTTACATTTTGGCAAAAAACGGTCTGAAAGTCTGCATACTCGAAAAATGCGGTGTTGTCGGTGGTGCGCTTCAAAGTTTCAAACGGGCCGGTACAAAATTCGATACAGGATTCCATTATGTCGGCGGAATAGAAGATGGACAGTCGCTGTATCCTCTTTTCAAATACTTTAACCTGCTCCATCTTCCATGGCATAAACTTGATACTGACTGCTTTGACAGAATAGTTATTGACGGCAGAACATTCCGCCACGCAAATGGTTATAAACATTTTACGGATACTCTTGCAGAGGATTTCCCATCTCAAAAGGATTCACTGCGGAAATTTGTTGGTGTCATCGCTTCAACGGCAGCGAGGGCCAATGCTGTAATTAACGAGCCGTCATCAGCTTATGACCTTTTTAGTGATCCGTTGTTTTCCACATCAACAAGAGATTATTTGGTGTCATGTTTCAATGACAGGCTCCTGATTGACGTTATTGCCGGAAGCGGTCTGAAAATCGACATCACTCAAAAGAACCTGCCTTTCTTCATCTTTGCCGAAATCAGCAATGCCTACATCCAAAGTGCATATCGTCTTGAATGTGAGGGTGGTGCCATAGCCGAATCACTTTCCGATGACGTCAGACGGATGGGCGGTGTGATTTTCACCAAACAGGAAGTGATGAGTATTGCCGTGAAGGATGGCAAGGCTTACGGAGTTACCACTACAGACGGTGTGTTTTATGAATCCGACTGGATTGTTTCCGATGTGCATCCTGCTGTAACTATTTCATTTGCAGATGATTCATTCGGAAATATATATAAACGCAGAATACGTTCCCTCAATCAGACATTGGGGATGTTCACAGTAAACGTTAAGCTGAAGAATAATACTTTCCCTTATAGGAATTATAATGAATTTATTTATGATAAAGCTGACATGTGGTCATTTGATGCTTACAAGCCGGTTGACAGAGTGATGGTTTCGTATCATTATGGGGCGCAAAGTCTTGACCTGATGACTCCTATGAGTTGGAAACAGGTTGAACGATGGGCAGACACATCTGTCGGTAACAGGGGGGCGGAGTATGAGACATTCAAGGCACGCAAGGTTCAGGAGTGTTTCAGACTTGTTCCTGAGATTACAGACGCTGTTGAGAGCTGTACTGCGAGTACGCCTTTGACATGGCAAAACTATACAGCGGCTCCCGAAGGTGGCGCATACGGAATAATGAAAGACTGCAACTCGCTGTCAACCACTATGTTGTCACCGGCAACCCATATACCCAACCTGATACTTACAGGTCAGAACCTCAACATACACGGGGTGATGGGAGTGTCAATGACATCGGTTTTATCATGCAACAGAATAATTAAAACTAAAATATTATGAAACAATATATACTCGCATTGGACCAGGGAACAAGCAGTTCGCGCGCCATTATTTTCAATCACGACGGAAAAATGTGCGGTGTGACTCAGAAGGAGTTTCCGCAGTATTATCCAAAGGCTGGCTGGGTTGAACAGAATCCTATGGAAATACTGTCCTCACAGTTGTCGGTGATTGTTGAAAGCATTACGGAATTAGGTATTGATGGTCATGATATCGCAGGTATAGGCATTGCAAACCAGCGTGAAACAACCATCGTATGGGATGCAGAAACGGGCAATCCCGTGTATAATGCCATAGTGTGGCAGGATAGGAGAACGGCTGAATACTGTGACAATCTTATAGCCGACGGGATGACGGATTTCATCAGGGAAAAGACCGGATTAATAATAGATGCTTATTTCAGTTCGACTAAGATCCGATGGATACTCGACAATGTGGCAGGCGCAAGGGCTAAGGCAGAAAAAGGCAAATTGCGTTTCGGGACTGTTGACAGTTGGCTTATGTGGAATCTGACACATGGGAAAGTTCATGTCACAGATGTTACCAACGCTTCGCGTACAATGCTTTTCAACATTCATAAGATGGAATGGGATGAGGATTTGCTGAAACTGTTCGGCATCCCACTGTCGATGATGCCGAGAGTGGTTTCGTCTTCTGAAATCTTCGGGTATTTCGGAGTCAAGGATGATATTCCTATCTCGGGTATTGCAGGTGACCAGCAGGCTGCTCTTTTCGGTCAGATGTGCACCAAGCCCGGAACTGTAAAAAACACATACGGCACGGGGTGTTTCCTTCTTATGAATACCGGTGACAAACCTGTGGTCTCAAAGAATAATCTGATTACAACTGTTGCATGGAAGATAGGTGATGTCGTGAACTATGCTCTTGAAGGAAGTATATTTGTTGGCGGAAGTGTCGTGCAATGGCTTCGCGACGGTCTTGGGGTAATACGTAAAAGTTCTGATATTGAGGCGCTTGCGTTGACAGTTCCAGATAATGGCGGGGTGTATTTCGTGCCTGCATTAACGGGACTTGGCGCACCATACTGGGATCAATACGCAAAGGGCAGCATCAATGGAATCACACGCGGAACCACTGCCGGACATATAGCCCGCGCAGCTCTTGAAGGCATAGCGTTTCAGACGATGGACATTGTAGAGGCGATGCATTCTGACAGCAACATTGACATATTTGAGCTGAAAGTGGATGGGGGAGCATCGCGCAATAATCTGCTCATGCAGTTCCAGTCGGATATTCTCGGATGTGACGTGATCAGGCCGGAGGTTACGGAAACCACAGCACTTGGGGCAGCATATCTTGCCGGTTTGTCCACAGGTTTCTGGAACGACATTGACGAAATAAAACAACAATGGTCCGTTGAACGCAGATTCACGCCGTCATCATCTCAGGATGAGGCCAAACGAGGCTGGAGGGATGCGGTGACAAGGACTTTAACAAAAAAATAAATCAGATATGGGAACTTCATTTTTACTGCAATGTTTTTATGAATTTTTAGGGACTTTAGTTCTGATACTAATGGGTGATGGCGTTGTTGCAAACGTCTGTCTTAAAAAGACCAAAGGATATCAGAGCGGTTGGGTGGTTATAACGCTTGCATGGGGTTTTGCCGTCATGTGCGGTGTGTTCATAGCCGGACCATATACGGGTGCCCACCTTAATCCTGCCGTAACTTTAGGTCTCGCGATAGCAGGCAAATTTCCGTGGTCATCAGTTATCGGTTATATGGCGGCTCAGATTATAGGCGGCATAATGGGTGCATGTTTGGTTTATGTGTTTTACAAGGATCATTTCGATGCAACGTCAGACGAGCCTGAAACCATGTTGGGCTGTTTCGCTACAATTCCTGCCATCAGAAATTATTATCGCAATTTTCTGTGTGAGGTCATCGGAACATTTCTTTTAGTGTTCATAATACTTGTCTTTTCAACGAAAGGCAACACTCCGACCGTTGGGCTCGGCTCCCTTGGAAGTCTGCCGGTAACGATGCTTATAATGTCTATCGGCATGTCGCTGGGCGGAGCTACCGGCTATGCCATTAATCCTGCTAGAGATTTGGGGCCGCGCATCGCACACGCCATCCTTCCAATCAAAGGAAAAGGGTCCAGTGACTGGGCATACAGCTGGGTGCCGGTATTAGGTCCTATTGTAGGCGGAACGCTTGCAGCGGGACTGTTTTTGCTGCTCGCATAGCTAATTGTCCGTTAACCTGTATGGTGCGTGATGATGTCAGGTGATTTGCACCTGTAGCTTGTATATGGTATGATAAAACTGTTTATGTCAGGTTGTGAATCATAGCATATACAGCGAGACCGGCAACTGATTTTATGCCGGTTTTGTGCGTTATGTTTTTGCGGTGTGTGTTGACGGTATGGACTGATATGTGAAGATTTTCGGCTATTTCCTTGCTGCTTAATCCCTTGGCGACAAGAACAAGAACTGATGTTTCGCGTTCGCTCAACTCATAACTCTCTGAAATCTTGTCTTTCTGGCTGCCGTAACATTCTCTTACAGTCTGTACGATAGAACTCTTAGGAGCACGTATATCAATTGTCTTGTCGAAAATCTGTAAGGATGAAGGCTCGACATATTGATAAATCAATGCTATAAGTGAAGTGTCTATTCTGTTCTGTATCAGTAAATTGAGTTTTTGTTTTTCAAGTGAGTTGAGAAGTGTTGGGTTAATAATGATAATGTTTGGGTTTGCTGAAATGATTTTTTCATGCAGTATTTCAGTGTCAGATAGTGTTGCAATTATGTTGATGTCATTATAATCGTTGAAGATGGATGTAAATCCTTCGATAATGATATCAGATGGTTCAACTATCATTATGTCAATTTTCCTGCTCATTATTTGTATCTCCTTTCAAGGGTTTCAACGTAGGGAACGAGAATCTTGTCTTCAATAAGCGAATGTTTGCCCAAGTCGGATGTAAGCTGCAGTATGTCGAAGATGAGTTCTATGGATTCATCCGGCATCACTGAACTTGGCAGATACTTATAGACTATCTGTGTAAGGTCGGTGAGAGCCTCTTCGATGTTGCTGTGTGACTCCACAAATTTATGAATGCTGTAATTTTTGTCGCGCTGGCCTTTTTCAAGTTTCTGCATGTAGGGGAAGACGATTTCTTCTTCGTATGAGAAGTGTTTGTGGAATTCGTTTTTGTAGTCCGAGAAGAAATCGAGCAGTATTTTGCCGTATTTTTCTCCGACCATATCGGCTATACCGTGCAGATGATGTTCGATATGAGGCAGACGTTTTTCCATGTAATATTTGTGTGATGCCAGCAAATAAGGTATTAGCTGTGAGAGGTCAGTGTTTGTAATAGTCTGTTTGTCGGGAATATAATTGTCGAATGAATATACATTGCATATCATCAGGAACAAATCTACTGGTATATTGTTCTGTTTGCAGACATCCTCAACGTTTTTCTCACCGAATCCGAGCGGTATGCCGAATCTGTCCAAAGTCAGGATAAGATTGTTGTTGGTGACTATCAGGTCAGCCAATTTTTGTTTTTTTGAAAATAGTGTCATGATGATGTGGTTAGAGCAGTTTAAGGCCGAGCTGTAATTTGAACGTTCCTATATGAGGGTTGAGCGATGATGTCAGTATTGCATTGCTGTAACTGGTAAATCCTTTGTTTAGGGTATAGTCATACAGGAAATCCACTGAGAGGAACAAAAAGTCAATACCGATGCCTGTCTGTGCTGCTATCGCATAATTTGATGATTTCAAATCAGTTATGTAAGTGTTCAGGTTGTCATTGACGGCAAAGCCGAAACGTGGTCCCGCAAAAATCCTGAAATTGATTGCTTTTCCGAAGACAATTCCTATATGTACCGGAACATCGATGCTGTGCATCTTGTGGGTGATGACTTCAGCCTGATTGGAATTGGAAATGAATAATGTCGGGTTATCGATAACCATGTCGGTGGTTTTTATTGAATAGAGGACATCCGGTTGGATATAAAAATGGTTTCCTGCGCGAAAGCGGAAAAAAAGACCTGCGTCGAAGCCAGGCCCGAACTCATAGTCAAGTCCGTCAGTTTTACTGATGTTGAACTTTGACATGTTCAAGCCTCCCATGATGCCGAAAGTTGCCTGTGCAGCAAGGGATAGCGATGTTGATGCCATTATTGCGATTACTATTAATTTCTTCAAGTTCTTCATTTTTCTTTGTTTGATTAATGTTTATTAAATCAGCAAAATTAATACTTTTATCGAAATATGTGTTATTTTTGCATTTTATTCTTTACAGACAGATAATGAACGAAACAATATTGATATTCGATTTCGGCTCCCAATACACTCAGTTGATTGCGAGACGCCTGCGTGAACTTAACGTTTACTGCGAAATTTACCCTTTCAACAAATTCAGTGAACAGCTGATTGACTCATTAAACACCAAGGGTGTTATTCTTTCCGGGAGTCCTTTTTCTGTAAGGGCTGAAAATGCTCCGGACATCGATTTGGCATGTGTCAGAGGTAAGTTGCCTTTATTGGGGATATGCTATGGCGCACAGTTGATTGCCTTTAAGAGCGGGGGAGATGTGATGCCTTCTGAAATAAGAGAATACGGTAGAGCCAATCTCAATTTCATTTCGGATAAAAGCAGGCTCGTCGCTAACATGACGCCGGGTTCCCAAGTCTGGATGTCACATGGTGACACAATATCCGGATTGCCTGATGGTTTTACTGTGATTGCAAGCACT
>CALFIZ010000244.1 GCA_937877575.1 uncultured Marinilabiliales bacterium
CCTGCATATCTTCAGGAATGTCACCGATTATCCTCTCCTTGTCCTTAAACATCACCGACTTCATATTCACAAGGTCTATCATGCCCTGGAAACTGTCCTCCACACCGACAGGCAGTTGTATCGGGACTGCGTTAGCGCCAAGATACTTGTTCATCTGTGAGACGACCTCATTGAAATCGGCACCCACACGGTCCATTTTGTTGACAAATGCAATACGCGGTACACGGTATTTATCGGCCTGATTCCACACCGTCTCGCTCTGTGGCTCCACTCCGCCAACGGCACAGAACACAGCGACCATGCCGTCGATTACCCTGAGGGAACGCTCCACCTCAATGGTGAAATCAACGTGTCCCGGAGTGTCAATCAAATTTATCTGATGATCTTTCCAATGAGTCGTTATTGCAGCGGAAGCAATGGTAATACCCCTCTCCTGTTCCTGCTTCATGAAATCCATGGTAGCCTGACCGTCATGAGTCTCTCCCAACTTTCTGTTCACTCCTGTAAAATATAAGATTCTTTCCGATACCGTAGTCTTTCCAGCATCAATATGCGCTGCTATTCCTATGTTACGAAGTTTTGAAATATTCTGAGCCATCGTTATATTTTTTTGATTTTCAATAATTTATAATTATTTATGATGATTTTTTTGCAGGTTGCAAAGGTAATTAAATATTTAATATATTTGTGCTTTGAAAAATTTTTACGTGAACAATTCAAAAAACAATGAGCAAAATAGCAGTTTTCCCCGGTTCTTTCGATCCTATCACATTAGGACATCAGGATATTATAACCCGTGCACTCCCTTTCTTTGACAAACTTTACATAGGTGTAGGTGTCAACATCGACAAAAAATACATGTTCACCCTGGAACAACGCGTAAAATGGATTCAGCAGGTGTTCGAAGAATACAAAAACATCGAAGTGGTAGGTTACAAGGGGCTGACCGTAGATTTATGCAGAAATGTCGGTGCGAAATTCATTATCAGAGGGTTACGCACTTCTGCCGATTTCGAGTTCGAAAGAATTATTGGGCAGGTTAACAAACAGCTCTATCCTGAAATAGAGACCATTTACCTTCTGTCCGCCAACGAATACTCATCACTTAATTCATCGATAGTTAGGGATCTTCTCATCAACGGCGGTGACGTATCGCAGTTTGTTCCGTCTAAGCTTGACATAAAATTATAACTTTATGAAACGGCTTTCAATAGCATTGACACTATATCTGATTATCGGAAGTGTTTCAGCTCAGACTATTACCGTAAACTGCACAGTTGAAAATGGTTACGGCAAATATCTCCGGCTCGAAAGGAAGTCAGACTATGTGTCAAATGCGGATGAAGTTGTTTTTGAGGATTACATTCCTGTCACAAATTCCATTGACTTCACTTTTACCGGGCAGGAGACTGAAGAATACACTCTCTACGTTAATTTTGCAAAGACCGGCCTTTATATGTCACCCGATGTCATTTACGACATATTCGTTACTGTGCCGGAATCCGATCCGACTCAGAATCCATTCACCAACATACAGTATCTTAATGCCGACATCACATCTTCCGATATTGATGATATAAACCGGATGATATCGGATTTCAACGGGGCGTATGACGATTTCCTGTATGCCAATTCAGGCAGCATCATCCGAGGAAACCATGCCATACACAACGATTTCAAAACCAGCGTATTGAATAAAACAAAAAAATATCACGACCCGTTTCTTGAAACATACATAAGGTACAGTTTCGCGCTCACCGAACTGTCATTTCTGTCAAAACCTGCACAAACACTCGCCGACACATACATCTTCGATAACGATATAGAGATGCGAAATCCGATGTACATGGAGTTTCTGATGGAATTTGCAAAGAAGACCGGTTTTTCCCCCACTGCCAAAGACACAAAGAACGTGGAACTTGTTGAACTTGTTTCAATTATAAACATAGCATCTCAAATCAATGCAGGGATGTTCAGTCACGATTATGCAGCAAACATTCTGAAAAAAGCTGCCGGTGCAGCCGTTTCACCCGATGTCAGGAACATCTGTAACAATCTGCTCAATTCAGAAATGTTGCTTGCCGCAGGCACAGTATTCCCGAACATAGAGATAAGTGATACAGAAGGCAATCAGGTTGATGTTCAGTCAATTGACAATAACGGGAAGTACCTGTTTTTCTATAAAAGCTGCATAAGCCAGAACCTGTATGCACTTGACACTCTTGAAAACAACACATATCTGCAGTGTCATCATCTGACACTGATACCCATTGAAATAAGTGATGATGTTGAGAGTAACAAGAAAGCCAGGTATCATGCTGTAAACACATACAAGCTTCATAAAGAGCTGAATATCAGAGAATATCCTTTTATCGTCACCATTAACAAACAAGGTAAAGTTTTAAAAATATTCTGACTTGGAATCCAGTGTCAAGCACGGGATGATGGTATTAGTGAAGGGGATACGGTTCAAGGCGGGAATGATGGGCTCAGTGAGGAGATTGCCTGAAAAAGGAAAAATTAACCCTTGAATAGACCCTGTGGTCATAACAAAGCGGGTCTGCCTCAAAATGGCACTCCTTGGGATGCTCAAGGATGAAGATGCCGCCTTCGTTAAGAATACCCTTCTCGAACACCAGACCCGGTATCTTTGAAATGTCAGGATTGTCGTATGGTGGATCAGCAAAAATCAAGTCGAATTTTGCCTTGCTCTGGTCAAGAAACTTGAAAACATCAGCCTTCATTGCCAGAAGTCCTGACATCTCGAATTTTTTAGCCGTCTCCTTGATGAATTTTATGCAATTCAAATTATTGTCAATTGCCAGAACATACGGGCAACCCCGCGAAATCAACTCAAGCGAAATGTTACCCACTCCGGCAAACAAGTCCAACGCTCTCGTTGACTCATAATCAACAGTGTTTGTGAGTATATTGAACAAAGCCTCCTTTGCCATATCGGTAGTCGGTCTCACAGGCAAATTGGTAGGCGGCAGAATGCGACGACCTCTATAATAACCGCTTATAATTCTCATCTTTCAAAATTAATTGTTTTTACAAAATCCCCAATATCAGGAAGTTCCATGTCGGACTCAAGATAAACGGGGACAATGGAATTGTCGAATCCGAAATTGTAATATGCCTTCAAGAGAAAATATTCAGCATCTTTCACATTGACAAAACGGAAAGTGTTTGCCATTGCGAATTTCATTGATTTATAGACAATTACCTCAAGAACATTTTTCTTTATCCTTGCGAAGACAGCATTCATCAACTCCCTGCCCTTTTCATCGCACCTGTCGATGAACAACGATATGCCCGGTGTAAACTGAGCTTGGGGAAAGATGTTTTCCAAAAGGTCGATAAAAGCCTTGTCGTAAGCGAATATGACATACATTTGTAGAGAATCGACCAAAGAGTAGAACACACCCTCCTTGCTGTCAGGTTCACCGAGATTGAAAGTATAATATTTGTTGACCATATCGACGGAGAAAAACTCGCTTGGAACGAAGGTGTATTTCTCGACGTTGAGTATCAGTTCCTCCTCGCCGAATTCATTTCTCAGATAAGGATATGACATCAGTGACTCCTCAAAAGAAAGCTGGTAGGAAGAATTCTTTTTGAAGGCAACAAACTGACTCTCATAGAGAACGGAGCCGTCGTTCAGATCCGACACAATAAAAGAATATCCGTCTTTTGAGAAAAAGACGGATATTTTACATTCTGAATATGGTTTGCTGAAAGGCAGATTATTCCCAGTTTCCATCAGTTGAAGGTTCATCCATTGAGCCAACCATCAGTCCCGGGAACTTATCATTGACTGTCAATTTAGCGTCTTCGTTAATAATGGACTGTTCATCCATACCGAGAAGAATCTGTGTGTTGAGGGCAGAGCATTGGAATACAGGTATTTGGATTTTGCTCTTCTCAACATAACCGGCTTCAAGTTTGAATATCTGACCTCCTGAGTGAGGAATATATTTCATATTGTCAGGATTGAAATCAGTGCGGTTCTTGAATATTGTGTCGATTACGCCGACCATACCTATGGTATCAAGAATACTTCTTCTGAAAGTGGTATCCGTAGGATCCGGAACCATCTTGACAATGTAAAGGTCGCCGGTTTTCACGAAATTGATAAGTGAGTCAAAATCAGCAGTATAATGTTTGTTGATTGTACGGTAAGCACCTTCCGCATCTCTGATATCTTTCAGACGCTGGATAGTGTTTTCATAACGGAAATTCTTCTCATTCTGGAATTTGACAGGTGCCATGACACTGCGGAAAATGAGAATGATTAAGCCTACTATTACTAAGGCCAGGATAATTTCAATAATAGCTCTAAATGTCTTGTTCATATTTACAAATAATTAAATGCAATTTTATGAACTGCAAAGGTATAATTTTTTTTTGATAGTTTTTTAAGAAAACAAAAAAAATAAAATATCAACAATTGTCAACATCTAAATTTCAAATTTCCAGTCATTTATATCAATCATTTTCAGAACTGTCCCGGTACAGTCGAAACAAAACATCATTTCACCGTTTGTAATCAGCAGATAATCGGCTCTCAGAGTCATGTTATATCTTGCAATCTGGTCAATCACCTCTTCCGACAGTTTGACGGACGGCGCCTTGCATTCGGCAATCAGCACCGGATGTGCATTTCTATTGAAAACGATTATGTCGGGGCGTTTGACAAGTCCGTTGACAATGATTCTTTTTTCAACGCCCATAAGGGAAAATGGGACATGTTTCATTTCATGCAGATAGCTTATAAGTCGCTGGCGGACTTCCTCTTCGGGAGTCAGTGCGACGAACAATCTGCGGACGGGGTCAAAAACCTCCCGTTTCCCCTGTTCACTGATTCTGACCTTCATGACTTCCAAATCAGATGTTACAACGCCAGACCGCCTTCGGAAGTCTCCTTGTAAAGTGATGGCAAATCGTGTCCGGTAGCCATCATCACCTTGACCACCCTATCGAAACTTATCATGTGCTGGCCGTCGGTTGTGAGGGAATACATTGCGGCATCAACGGCGCGGCAGGCTGCGAAAGCGTTACGCTCGATGCACGGCACCTGAACCAGTCCGCACACCGGGTCACACGTAAGTCCAAGGTGGTGCTCAAGTCCCATTTCGGCAGCATATTCGATTTGGTAAGCCGAACCGCCGAGCAGTTGGGCTGCAGCACCGGAAGCCATGGAGCAGGCGGAGCCGACTTCACCCTGACAACCCACTTCCGCACCGCTTATCGATGCATTTGTCTTAATAAGATTGCCTATGAGACCGGCAGTGGCAATAGCATGAAGTATCTTCTTTTCCCCTGCATTGTAATAATTGGCGTATGTTTGAAGCACGGCAGGCAGAATACCGCAGGAGCCGCAGGTCGGTGCGG
>CALFIZ010000245.1 GCA_937877575.1 uncultured Marinilabiliales bacterium
TCAGGTTGCGGAAACGCCACATCGTCAACAGGTCCTTTCTATTGCTCTGCTGACCAAACAGTATATATTGACCTTTCGTTCTTTGATGAAATGGCTAAGACATATAATGCCGGAGGTGATTTTGCATACGCATACGTAATAGCGCATGAGGTCGGACATCATGTTCAAAATCAATTGGGAATTCTGCCTCAGGTACAGGCACAGCAGCAGCGTATGTCTCAGAAGGAGGCCAACAAGCTGAATGTGAGACTTGAACTGCAGGCTGATTTCTTCGCAGGCATTTGGGCTCATTACGATGACCAGATGTATAATTCTTTGGAAGACGGTGATATAGAGGAGGGGCTTAATGCCGCTTCCCAAATTGGTGACGACAGGCTTCAGATGCAGGCTCAGGGCTATACTGTTCCGGAGTCCTTCAATCACGGCACGTCTGCACAGCGTTCAAAATGGCTTAAAAAAGGCTATACCACAGGTGATATATCTGCGGGTGATGCCTTATACACTTTAAGTTACGAGAATTTGTAAGTTTAACAGCTGAATAACACGATTGCTGCTGAAACGGCAGCGTTGAGGGATTCGCTCACACGAGAGTGAATCCCTTTTTTATTGCCGTCGGGAATTGTTATGCGATGGGTAATATGTTTCTTTGCAGTCTCTGAAATGCCGTTGGCTTCATTGCCGATAATTATGACCGATTGTCCGGAGAACTTGACTGTCCGGATGTCCTCACCTTCCATGAAGGTTCCGTAGATATTCATGCCGTTGGTGTGGGCTGAACTTAGAAACCCCTCAGTATCAACGTAATATATTCGGATGTTGGCAATGGCGCCCATAGTTGCCTGCACGACTTTCGGGTTATACATGTCAACTGTATTCTGAGAGCAGACAATGGTGTTCATCCCGAACCAGTCGGCTGTGCGAATGATGGTGCCCAAGTTGCCCGGGTCGGAGATATTGTCAAGAAACAGGATGTGTTTGTCGTTCGTTTCTGATATGTCGAGTGGGGGATAGTTGAATTTTTGGAAAACCGCAAATACCTGTTGTGGGGTTTTAAGTCCTGATACCCTTGACATTGCGGAAGGGGGGATGTGTTCTCCGTGTGAGGTTATTTGATGTGAAAGTTGTTTGTTGCCGTCGGTATAATACAGTTCTTTCGGGGAATATCCGAGTGAGATGATATCGCTGACGGTTTTAATACCTTCCGCGATGAAGACATTGTTTTCATCGCGGAATTTCTGCTGTTGCAGTGAATGGAGGTATTTGATATTCAAAGTGACAGGTTATTTGAACATAAAATTTTTCTTCGTAGTGTATTTCTCACAGTAGTGGCATTGAAGCTTGAGTTCCTCGCCCGGATTGTTGATTATGCTGAACTGGCAGTCAACGTCCTGATTGTTGGTAATGCATTTCGGATTGATGCATTTCACTATGTTGCCGATGTTTTTAGGCAGTTCAACCTGCTTTTTCTCGATGATTTTAAAGTTCTTGATAGTGATTATGGTTGCTGTCGGAGCAACGAGGGCTATCTTGTTGAGTTCATCGTCTTTAAAGAATTTGTTGGCGAGTTTGATGATACCTTTCTTGCCATATTTTTTGCTTGAGAAATTATAGCCGATTGTGACCTGATTGCTAAGTTTTTCAACATCGAGGAATTTTACGACGGTGAAGAGACTGTCAACAGGTATATGGTCGATAACGGTGCCGTTTTCGATGGCAGATACGGTAAGTTCAGTTCTTTGTTCCATAATAAACGTTTATTTAAGTCCTAATGTATGTGCCAATAAGGCTTCGCGCATATAGACTCCGTTGAGAGCCTGTTGGAAATAGTATGCTTTCGGGTTTTTATCGACATCGATGTTAATCTCGTTGACTCTTGGCAGCGGGTGCAGAACCTTCAGGTTGTCTTTTGAGCCGTCGAGCATGTGGTTGTGGAGGATATAGCTGTTTTTGACGCGTTCGTATTCGAGCGGGTCGGCGAAGCGTTCTCTCTGGATACGTGTCATATAGAGTATGTCAACCTCAGGGATTGCGTCTTCAAGGTTTTTCATCTCGTAATAATTCAGGTTGTGGTCCTTGATTGTCTGGATGGAAGATGCAGGCATACGCAGTTCTTCAGGGGAAACGAGGTAGAAAGTTGCGTTGAAGTTCGACATGGCCTGTACGAGTGAGTGTGTGGTACGGCCGTATTTCAGGTCACCCACGAGGGCTATTTTGAGGTTTTCGAGTGTGCCTTGTGTCTTCTTGATGGAGAAGAGGTCGAGCATGCACTGGGTAGGATGCTGGTTGGCACCGTCACCGGCATTGATGATAGGTACTCTTGAGACTTCGCTGGCGAAACGTGCTGCACCTTCGATAGGGTGGCGCATGACTATAAGGTCGGCATAGAGGCTGATGGTCATGATGGTGTCACGGAGGGATTCACCTTTCTGTGTGCTTGAAACGCTGGCATCGGCAAAACCTATGATGCGGCCTCCGAGACGCTGTATGGCGGTCTCGAAACTGAGACGGGTACGTGTTGACGGCTCGAAGAACAATGACGCGATAATCTTGTTCTTGAGCAGTTCCGGCTCAGGATGACTCTCAAAATAATAGGCGAGGTCTATAAGTTGGAGAAGCTCTTCTTTGGAGTAATCCGTAATTGAAATTAAACTTTTGTTCATGATAGTGTAAAAAAAAAGCGACCATCGAAAGATAGTCGCTTTTGTCAAAAAATATTATTTCTTAACGTATTTTGCAACGAAATCATCAAGTATTCCCTTGAGGTCAGGCTGACCTATTTCCTGGAGTTCATAGCCAACCTTTACGCAAGGCTTGTTGATTTTCACGAAACGCTGGAGGTCGATAGGAGTACCGATTACAACTGTATCGCAGTCAACATTGTTGATAGTCTTTTCAAGGTCTTTAATCTGCTGTGCACCATAGCCCATAGCAGGAAGCAGTGTGCCGATGTTAGGATATGTCTCGAATGTGGTTTTCAGTTTGCCTACTGTGTAAGGTCTTGGGTCAACGAGTTCACCAGCACCGTATTTCATTGCAGCAACTGTGCCGGCACCCATTCTCATCTCACCGTGAGTCAATGTTGGGCCGTCTTCGATTACGAGACATCTCTTACCCTTAATCAGTTCAGGTTTGTCAACTGTGAGGATTGAAGCAGCATCAATGATGGTAGCCTTTGGATTGATACTACGGATGTTGTCTCTTACTGTGTTGATGTTTTCGAGGGAAGCTGAGTCTTCCTTGTTGATGACGATGACATCAGCAGTACGGGCTACGACTTCACCTGGATAGTAACTGACTTCAGCACCTGGACGAAGCGGGTCAGCAACGCCAAAGCTCAGATCAGCCTTGTAGAATGAGAAGTCGTTGTTACCACCATCCCAAAGAACGATATCGCAACCGTCCGGGTCGTTTTCAGCAGCACGGAGGATAGCCTCATAGTCAACGCCTGCATAAATGACGTTTCTCTTTGTTGAAACGTGTGGTTCGTATTCTTCCATTTCCTCAATAGTGCAGCGGTACTTTGCAAGGTCTTCGATGGTTGCAAAACGCTCAACTTTCTGGAAATTGAGGTCTTCATCGTAAGGCATCGGGTGACGAACTGCGACTACTCTTAAACCTTTTGACACCAAGTATTCGATAATCTTACGTGATGTCTGTGACTTACCGCAGCCTGTACGTGTTGCGCAAACTGAGATAACCGGCTTTGTTGACTTTATAGTGGTGTCGTTTGGACCCTGGAGAACGAAAGTAGCTCCGGCAGCATTGACGATAGCACTGACTTTCATTACGTAAGGATATGGCTTGTCGCTATATGCGAATACGCATTCATCAACTTTATACTTCTTAATCAATTCCGGGAGGTCTTCTTCCTTGTAGATTGGAATTCCCTCAGGATATAAATCTTCACCTGCAAGTTCCTTAGGATATTTTCTGCCGTCAATATCCGGAATCTGAGCAGCTGTGAATGCAACTACGTTGTAGTCGGCATTGTGGCGGAAATAAGTATTAAAGTTGTGGAAATCTCTTCCAGCAGCACCAATGATAATTACATTTCTTTTCTTCATAATTGATAGATTTTTAATATGTTAGGTTTTTAAATGACAATTTTTGACCCTCTAAGGGAAATTTTTTGCAAAGTTAAGAATGTTTTCTTAAAATATCAGTTTTTATGCCGTTTTTTTTTGCCGGATTCCAAATGGGGTAATAAATGATGAAATCTCTTGTCGGGAGACTTCACCGACTACCTAAACATATACTAAAACTCAGGTGTACGATAGAAATAGAAATACGTGTCGTCTTCACCTGCCGGAAGCATCCCGGCTGCTTTGAGACTTGCTGCAGAACTTGTGTTCTCCTTGTAACATTTTGCATTGATTCTCTCTATCGAAAGATTGGCAAAGGCATAGTCCGACATGACCTTGACAGCTTTCTGCGCATAGCCGTGACCGACATGCTCTTCAAGAAGACGCATCCCTATCTCCGCCTCAAAGGTGTAGGTGAATTTGTGAAGGACAACTTCACCGATGAGCTTGCCGTGAAGATATATTCCTAACGCCAGCTCGTTCCTTTCACGCCAGCTCTTTCTTACAAGACTGAGGAAGAAGGCCGCATCAGGAGTGTCTTCCGGACCGCCTTTCCAGTCACTGCGGTAGTCATACCCCCAGTATTTGTTCCTCTCGATGTCACCGGCAAGCCTGGCGTAGTCTCCGGCACTTGAATCCTTTATCCTTCTGAGAACGAGTTCTCCGGATTTGATTACTGGCATTTTTGTCAGGTTGGAAAGCGGTTTGTCAATGAACAGAATATATTTCTTTATCATCCTACATGGATGATATTGCATTTTCGACTTCCTGAGTCCCATGTCGCCAATGTCTTCCTCCCTGTTCACATACAGCATTCCTTCTTTACCGAATGTTCTTGCAAATGCCTGAACTGTAGCCGGATATATGCCATCGTATTCCCGCAGGGATTTCTCTATATGCTCTATTATGGTGTCGTTGCATGTTTCGCCGACAGCCACTGAGACTATCTTGCCGTCGATTTCGTAATATCCGCAGAAGATGTCAAACAGTTCGAATTCGTCCATGACTGCCCTTGCCTTTTTCAGCTCTTCAACTGCTACAGGGTCTTCCTTGCTGAACTGTGTTTTCTCGAATTCATCGAAAAAATCCATGATACGCGGTTTGTCCTCAGCAGTATATGTTTTGAACCGGGCGTCAGGATATTTTGAACGGAACTTGTTGATGTGATTCCTCTGTCCTGAGAATTTTCTGCCCTTGAAATCCTTGAAGTCATCGATGTCATACAGATAGTCCTGCCACTGTCGGTCCATATATATGTGAACCCCGTTTTGGTATCGGCCGGTTAACATTTCCAACCGCTCTTCCGGAATGTTGATATACTTCAGTTCCAGATTGTTGTCCGTACAGAAATCCTCTATTTTCTTAAGTGCCGCAAGTTCTTTGGCTTCAGTGTTTTCCGAATTAAGCGGTAAAGGAAATGAAAAATATATCCTGCCGTCATATCTGCATCGCATCAGCAGAGTGTCGTCTTCAATGGCGTATTCTGACGAAATCCATGAGGCGTTCCACATATACTGAAATACAGTTGAATAGTTGCTTACACGAAATGAGATCGGAAGAGCACACGTCTGAACT
>CALFIZ010000246.1 GCA_937877575.1 uncultured Marinilabiliales bacterium
GCATGTATCCTTCAATGCATTATTTCAATTCAAAAATTTTTTTTATTGATTTAAATAAATTCGAAGAAATTAAATCAACAGAAACTTTTAGTTCGGAAGTCAATATATTTGTATTAGAAACGATTTTTATTATAATTCTCTAACTTTTGCTTCAATCTCAGCCATTACTTCTGGATTATCAAGCAAAAATTGTTTTGTGTTTTCTCTTCCTTGTGCAATTTTTTGTTCATTATAACTAAACCATGCACCACTCTTATGAATAATGTCTCTTTCTACTGCTAAATCGACAATTTCACCAACCTTAGAGATTCCTTTACCGTAAATAATCTCAACTGAGGCTGTTTTAAAAGGTGGAGCCACCTTATTTTTCACGACTTTAACCTTGACATGGTTTCCGATGACGGTGTCGCCATCCTTGATTTGTGACATCCTGCGGATATCAAGTCGGATGGAAGAGTAGAATTTGAGGGCATTACCGCCGGTAGTGGTTTCAGGATTTCCGAAGAGTATGCCTATTTTTTCGCGGAGTTGGTTAATGAAGATGCAACAGCAGCCGGTTTTGGATATGTTGGCTGTTAACTTTCTGAGAGCCTGAGACATAAGGCGTGCCTGAAGGCCGACCTTATTGTCGCCCATTTCACCTTCAATTTCACTTTTAGGAGTAAGTGCAGCGACAGAGTCAATGACAATAATGTCGATGGAGCCAGAGCGGATAAGTGCATCTGCAATTTCGAGAGCCTGTTCACCGCAGTCAGGCTGTGAGACGAGAAGATTTTCTATATCAACTCCGAGTTTGCCTGCGTAGAACCTGTCGAAAGCATGTTCAGCGTCGATAAATGCAGCAATGCCGCCGGATTTCTGAGCCTGGGCGATTGCATGCAGGGCAAGGGTTGTTTTACCGGAAGATTCAGGACCGTAGATTTCGACTATCCTGCCACGAGGATAACCTTTTACACCAAGTGCAAGATCAAGTCCGATGGAACCGGTCGGTATAACAGGGATAGTTTCAATCTCGGAACTTCCGAGTTTCATTACGGTGCCTTTACCGTAAGTTTTTTCAAGACGGTCGAGAGTAAGCTGAAGGGACTTCAGTTTCTCATTTTGAGCAGTTTCTGTCATATCTAAATTGATTTATATACTTTTTAATAGCAAAAAAGATAATTTGTCCACATCAATAATGTAATTTTTTACAAATGTACGTAAAATTTTCAAATTGACTGTACGAATGGTCTTTAATTATTATTGTAGAAACTGCAAATTGAAGTAAGGGCGCACTTATCGCAGAGGGGGTGCTGTGATTTGCAGACATACCGGCCATGAAGCAGGAGCCAATGATGTGCGTCGGGTATTAAGTCGGTCGGGAATAATTCAGTAAGTTGGTTTTCAGTTTCAAGAGGGGTTGACGCATTTGCAAGGCCAATTCGGTTTGCGACTCTGAAGACATGGGTATCGACAGCAAAAAAAGGTTTGTTGAAAGCAACAGACATGACAACGTTGGCGGTTTTACGTCCAACTCCGGGCAGAGTCATAAGCTGTTCGCGGGTTTCCGGCATAATACCGTTATAATCTTCGACTATAATTTTGGAAAGGGAGATAAGGTGATTAGTTTTGCTATTAGGATAAGTGCAGGATTTTATACAATTAAAAACCTCGTCGAACGAAGCAGCGGCGAGGGATTCAAAGTCAGGAAATTTAGAAAACAAATCACGAGTAATAAGATTTACCCTGGAATCTGTACATTGAGCAGAGAGAACGACTGAAACGAGGAGTTGATAGTTATTCTCAAAAACGAGTTCGGAACGAGGATTTGGCGAAATGGTCTTAAAATAACCAATAAGGAATTCCAAGTATTGTTTACCAAATCGTCTTTGATACATAATCAATTAAACAAATAAGCACGCGATTTATATGAATTATCGATTACGATCTGACAATGTGCATAGAGCATAACATTTGATAATGCATCACCACTGACAAACAGCGAATACGAACGTGGTATCAAATTAACAGCGGACTGGTAAGATTCACTGGAGGAATCATTACTCTTAGTGCTTTCATTAATATTATTAGAGGAGGGTAGATTTTTATTCATTCGTTCAAGTTTAGTTAATAAAAATATCAACTAATAAACGAAACACTGCCTCTAATATTGTTGAAGAACGATATTTTTTTCTTTCAATAATTTTCTGATGTTGATGAGAGCGTATCTCATTCTTCCTAAAGCTGTATTGATACTGACACCTGTAAGGGCTGCAATGTCTTTGAAACAGAGATCACAATATAACCTGAGTTTTAGGACTTCACTTTGTTCCGATGGCAGCATGTCAATCAACATATTCAGTTGTTGCTTGTTATAATTTGCAATCAGTTTGTCTTCAGCAGACATTTCATAGGTTGCCTGAGCGTCAGTAAGGCGATCCAAATCATAAGGTACGCAAGCATCACGCTTTGACTTTCTGAAGGAATCAATTATAAGATTATGTGCTATGGTTGTTATCCACTGATTGAATTTCCCCTCGTCTTTATAGGTACCATTCCTGAACATTTGGATGGCTTTTATAAAAGTTTCCTGGAATATATCATCCACCAGAACATAGTCATCCACTAACGTTCTGATATAAGAATACACCTTCGCCCTATAGCGGGTAACAAGGATTTCAATACTACGTATATCACCGTTCACATAGCGGCTAATCAATTCATTATCAGAATATTTTGCTACTTCTTTCATTTTAATTACAATTTGATTTAAAATTGTAACATCAGTCGATATTTCCTCCTTTTTTGGTTAAACAATTGTTTTAATTACTCAAATAACGCAATATTTATTCTAACATCTGCAAAAATAATACATTTTTTCCACATTAATTATTCTTTGCATAAAAAAAATCAACAGATTTATTCACTTTGTATCGCTGAAAACGGTGATATTCTGCCAATCATAGATGAAGGAATAGCAGAGGCTAACAGACACAGCAGCAAAGCCGAAACATTTACTGTGATTATCGCAGCAACGTTGATTTCAACAGGGACTGTTGACATATAATAAGACTCTTGTGAAAGTTTGACTATTGAGAAATATTTCTGCAACAAAGACAGGATTATGGCAAAGACATCGCCTATAATTACTCCTAAAGCAGAAAGATACAACGATTTTGTCATAAAAACGGTTCTGACCGAACGATTGTCCATCCCCAAAGCTTTTAAGACACCTATCATCGATGATTTCTCGATGATGATGATAATCATTATAGAGATGACCGTTATAGCGCAAACCACAGCCATCAAGGTTATAAGCAGTATGACATTCGTATCCTGGAGATTCAACCAGTCAAAGACCTGCTGGTTAATCTTATAGTAGGGGAAAACCATACTATTGTAATCAAGGAAGGAATTAGTATAATCCACAAAATAATTGGTGTTTTTTGAAGAATTGAGAAACACCTGGTAACCGGTGACTTCATTATCAATCCAACCATTGAGTTTTCTGACGTGGTTAATATCGCCGATAACATATAATTTATCATAAGTGTTGAAGCCGGATTCATAGATACCTGCAATCACGAAGCGTCTGATACCCGGTTTGTCCTCTCTCATAAAGTACATGGATATCCTGTCATTAACATTAAGAAGCAGTTTGTCGGCAAGGACCTTCGAAATCACAACCGAGTCGCTAAGCACTGTGTCGTTGAATGACGGGAATGTACCCTTTACAATTTTACCGGAGAAGCACGACTTATTGAAATCGGGTCCGATGCCATAAAGCACAACACCTTCAATCATGTCAGGTGTTTTTATAATGCCGCCCTTATAAGCATATCCGTTTAATGAAACAACGTGTTTATCTTTTGCCATAAGAAACAATGACTCCGGTTTGAGAGAGAGCGGTGGAGATTCAAGCGATTCATTGTTTGTAATAGGCAAAACACGCGCATGGCCGATAAAACCGACCACTTTTCTTTCAACTTCATGCTTAAAGCCAAGCACAATAAAAACCGACAAAAGCATGACCGCAACGCAGAGGGCGATGGTTCCGACGGATATGGCCACTATATTCCTGGAATAATCGTTCTTGCTGCCTCTCAGTATTTTCTTTGATATGAAAAAGGATGCTTTCACAGAAAAATTATTAAGTTGAAATTATTGGTAAATCAGATATTTTGATCGGATAGTTTTGAATCTGTTGAGTTCGGACTGCCAGCCGGACCTTATTTTCTCGGCGGGCATACCTGACATTATCTGACGTTGGAGTTCGTCGCTGCCAGCAAGTTTCTTAAAATAGGAGGTGAAAAATGACTCCCCTACGTTGAGTTCATTATATAATTTAATAAGCAATTGAATATCAATAAAGAAATTACCGGAATTACGCATTGACATTCCAGAGTTGACAATAGAATAGCCTTTACATGGAGAGTTTTCAAACTTAGGGTTGGTCACCACACCGGGGATTGTAACAGGAGTGAATAAAGTGTCTCCTGTTTTAAGTTCAGGATGGCCGACCATTTCAAAAGGGTGACCGGTACCTCTTCCGACAGAGACCACCGTACCTTCGAAAAGGCAGACAGTCGGATAGAGCCATATTGCATTCATTGTCTGCAAGTTGGGCGAGGGGTTAACCGGAAGTCGGTATATTGTTGCGTGTGTGTAATTATCCATAGGTATGACGGTCAGATTACATTTGCCGGAGTGAGACGATGTGGACAGCCATCCTTCGCCGTTGACCATCAATCCGTATTCGCCGATAGTCATGCCATAGACTATTGGCACATGGTGCAAGCCGACAAATGACTCATAACCTGGTTTTAAGACGGGGCCATCGACATAATGTGCATTAGGATTGGGACGGTCGAGAATTATGACAGGGACATTATAGTCGGCACAAGCCTCCATGACGTATGTCAGAGTTGAAATATAAGTATAGAACCTTACACCCACATCCTGAAGGTCAAAGAGGATTAAGTCTATATTTTTCAAATCTGCAGCAGTCGGTTTCCGATGGTCTCCATAGAGTGAAATGACCGGGATGCCGGTTCTGGGATCGATGGAATTGTCGATGTGCTCGCCTGCACCGGCATTTCCACGAAAGCCGTGTTCGGGGCAGAAAATAGCCTTAACACCGACTCCATTTGCCACCAGGAAGTCCACCAGATGGACATCGCTGACCATTGAAGTCTGATTGGCTACCACGCCGACATTTTTACCCTTGCATTTGTCGAGATACAATTCAGGCCTTTCAGCACCGACAATAACATCTGACGGTGAACCTTGCCCTGCCATATTTTCTAAAGCCGTTGCACCATATGAAAAGTATCCGACAATGAGGAATATAAAAAATATAAAGGGACGGTGACGCATAAAAAGTGGTAATAAAAAATGATGGAAACGGCCGGTGCCGTTTCCATCATATCACATTAATTATAATGTACGACCGGGATAGACTTTTAGAGCCTCCTCGAGGCAGTGCATTGCTTTTTTTAGGTCCTCACATTTAAGGACATAACTGATACGCACTTCTTGTTTGCCGGAGCCCGGAGTTGAATAGAAGCCTGTAGCAGGAGCCAGCATGACGGTTTCACCGTCAGAGGAAAAGTCTTCGAGCAGCCACTTGCAGAATTTGTCGGCATCATCGATAGGAAGATGGGCGACGATATAGAAAGCGCCTTTAGGCTTAGGGCAGAAAGCTCCTTCCATCTTATTGATTTCGTTATAGATAATCATACGGCGTTCGTCGTATTCCTCGAGGACATCCGCAAAGTATTCCTTAGGCACCTTATTTGATGCCTCGGCTGCAATCTGGCCGAATGAAGGCGGACTGAGACGAGCCTGAGCGAATTTCATTGCAGCAGCCATAAGCTCCTTGTTTTTGGAAACCATGCAGCCGATACGGAAACCGCAGGCAGAGTAACGTTTTGACACGCTGTCGAAAAGGACAACATTGTTATCCAGACCCTCAAGGTGCATAACCGAGAAGTGTTTGTTCCCATCGTAGCAGAATTCCCTATAGACCTCATCCGCGAAAATGAAGAGGTCATATTTGACAGCGATGTCACGCAGAGTAAGCAGTTCCTCCTTGCTGTACAGATAACCTGTCGGATTATTGGGATTGCAGAGCATAATGGCCTTAGTATGAGGGGTTATCACCTTTTCGAACTCAGATATCGGAGGCAAGGCAAAACCGTCTTCAATATGAGAGTTGATAGGGACAACCTTTATGCCGCAAGATTTTGCAAATCCGTTATAGTTGGCATAGAACGGTTCCGGGATGATTATCTCATCATCGTCATCCATACATACCTGCATAGCAAACATGATGGCTTCGGAAGCACCGTTTGTCACTATGATATCATCGGTGGTGATGTCAATATCTATTGATTTGTAGTAATCAACCAAAACCTTGCGATATTCGATATAACCTGCTGAATGGCTATAAGCGATTACTTTTTCATCATAATTTTTCAAAGCATCGAGCATAACCTGTGGAGTCTGTATATCCGGTTGGCCGATATTGAGGTGATAAACCTTTATGCCTCTATTTTTTGCTGCATCAGCGTATGGGACAAGTTTCCTTATCGGAGATGCAGGCATGTCCTGAGCTTTTTGTGAAATTTTTGGCATTTGAGAATTAAATTAAATAACTGATTATTTATTAGGGGCAGCCACTGGAGAAGCGCCGCCTTCAACATTATTCTTAATAGGCTGATTATCAGTATTTTTCCTCACTTCACCTTTGATTCTGATAGTCTGTGGGCTATTGGAAGCATTGGAGGTAATGGTGATAGACTTGTTAATCGGGCCTATTCTGGAAGTCTTGTATTGAACTTTAATTACAGTTGACTGGCCTGGCAGGACCGGAGCCTTTGTCCATTCAGGGACCGTACATCCACAGGATGACTTGCAGTCAGAGAGGATGAGAGGTTCCTTACCGGTATTTGTGAGAGTGAACTCACAACCGCCGTCACCATTCTCCATGATTATACCATAGTCATGAATCATTTTGTCAAATTCCATGTAAGGGGCATGAGATTTCTTAATGACTTCATTTGTGTTCTGAGAATCAGTTTTTACGGCAGTGGCATCCTGTGCGAAAGCCACAGATGTTGCAGCCATAACAAATGATAAGATTACAATTAATTTTTTCATGATAATAAGTTTTAATTATTTGTTTAACAATTCAATAGCTATATTAAACTCATCAGATAGCGGATTTGCAATCTGATAATAAGTATTCATATCGAACAAATCTCTGCCAATCAAGGCTTTGAGTTGGGTATCAATAATAATCTTAGACTGATTATACCCATCCATATCTTTTTTGATATCATTTTTTTCGACAAACCCGATAAAATCATTGATTATGTCATCAGTAACATTGAATTTATCAATATATGTTTTACTGTCAGGATATTTTTTATTCAATTCTTTTCTATGACTGTTCACGTAATCAATACAGTATTTAGCCTGCAAACCTTTAATATTCAAACTTTTATAATAAGAAGAGAATGATGTGGTATCAAGTGGGACGAAAACATCGGGCATGATACCGCCGCCGCCATAGACTGTTCTGCCGGAAGCGGTGGCATATTTAAGGGAGTCAGGGAAGGAAATGCTGTCCTGGTTAACGAACTCACCATGTTTTAGGCGTTCGGAGAGTTCCTTGTAATACTCCTCGCTGCCGCCATCGTACGGTTTCTGGATGCAGCGTCCGCTTGGGGTATAATAACGGGCTATGGTAAGTCGGATTTGGGAGCTGTCGGCGAGTGAGAACGGGCGTTGGACAAGGCCTTTGCCGAAAGAGCGGCGTCCAATGAGAGTACCGCGGTCCCAATCCTGAACTGCGCCCGACACAATTTCGCTGGCAGAAGCAGAGCCCTCATTGATTAGAATCACGAGGTCGCCATCCTCAAAAATGCCGTCGGCGGTAGCGATAGCATCTTTTCTCGGGCTCATGCGGCCTTGTGTGTAAACGATGAGTTTACCGAATGGCAGGAACTGGTCGGCTACGGAAATTGCAACATCAAGATACCCGCCGGAGTTGTTGCGCAGGTCGAAGATGAGCTTTTTCATGCCTTGAGAGCGCAAATCGCTGAGTGCATCTGCTATTTCTTCTATGGAGGTACGGGCGAATTTGCTGAGTTTTATATAGCCTATATTTTTATCGACCATATAATGTGCGTCAACGCTATACAGAGGAATCACATCTCTGATGATTGTAAAATCGAGCGGTTCCGGAACATTTTGGCGAACCACCTTGACATTGACGGCAGAGCCTTTAGGACCTCGGAGATGTTTCTGGACCCAGTTGATGGTGACAGATTTGCCGGTGGCATTTTCTCCATCGACCTCGACTATTTTGTCACCCGCAGCAATGCCTACCTTTTCAGAGGGGCCGCCTGAGACAGGTGAAATCACCACAATGGTGTCGTGGTTCAGCTGATATTGGACTCCTATGCCCTCAAAGTTGCCATTCAGAGGTTCATTGGCCTCCTTTGTCTCTTCCTTATCCATATATACGGAGTGAGGGTCAAGTTCCTTAAGTGCCGCTTTAATGGCTGTCTCGGTAAGATTCTCAACATCAACTGTATCAGTATAGAAATAATCTATGCATTGAAAAACTGTAGCAAGTTTGTTGACGTTATTTTTCAGTTCCCCGCTCTGAGAAAAAGATTTGCAGGGCCGGCAGAAGAAAGCTCCAAGAATGCAAACCGCCAACAGATATTTTGATAGTTTTTTCATTAATTGTTCTTCAATTTAATAGTTTGCAAAATTACAATTATTTTCTTAATTACATATTTAAAAAAATCCATTACTTTGCAGAAAAAAAGAACAGATGAAACCGGAACTGAAGAAGTTGACTACAGCAATGGTATATCCTACCCTTTTCATTCTGCTGCTGACAATAATATGGTTTGTTGACACCTATTTTGAATTAGGTTTGGGACGTTACGGCATGAGACCGTTCACGGCAGAAGGTCTGATAGGCATTATCACCGAACCATTGTTACATGCAGACTTTGAACATCTGCTATCAAATATTGTTCCATTGTTTGTTTTAGGCACAGGATTATTTTTCTTCTACAGGTATGATGCGGTTAAAATAAGCATATTCTGTTATCTGCTGACCGGTATATGGACATGGTTCATGGGGAAAGGCACGGGGATACATATAGGGGCGAGCGGACTTGTAGATTCGCTTATCACGTTTCATCTTTTGAGCGCCATAATAAGGCAGAGGCGCGATCTTGAGGCTTATTCCCTTATCATCATATTATTATATGGAGGTTTTATATGGGGGCTTTTCCCGGATTTTTTCCCCGGGAGAGCCATCAGCTGGCAGTCGCACTTGTCGGGAGCCATGGCAGGAGTAGTCGCTGCAAT
>CALFIZ010000247.1 GCA_937877575.1 uncultured Marinilabiliales bacterium
TCTATATTAATTATTGGTAGTGCAGGCCAAATTGGTTCTGAACTTACACGCGAACTTAGAAATAGATATGGCAACGATAATGTAGTCGCTACCGATATTGCTCCTGAAAAATTCAAAGATGAACTCAGGTCAGGTCCTATTGAGGCTCTTGATATATTAGACACTCAGAGACTTGCCGACTTAGTGCGCAAATATAAGATTGACACGATCTATAACCTTGCAGCTCTCCTTTCAGCCACTGCAGAGGCAAAGCCACAGCTTGCCTGGAAAATAGGTCTTTACGGACATTTCGGCGTCCTCGAAGTCGCCCGTGAATTAGGGACGGCTGTCTTCTTCCCAAGCTCAATCGGCTCCTTCGGTCCGACAACCCCGCATGACGACACACCTCAGGATGTTATCCAACGTCCTAACACAATGTACGGTGTGACAAAAGTTTCCGCTGAATTGCTCGGTGACTACTACTACAAAAGATTCGGTGTCGATAACCGCGGCGTGAGATTCCCGGGCATCATTTCCAACGTGACACTTCCGGGCGGCGGAACAACCGATTATGCAGTTGAAATCTATTATGCCGCAGTTCAGACCGGCAAGTTTACCTGTCCTCTCAAAGCCGGCACATTCCTTGACATGATGTATATGCCGGATGCCCTTCATGCTGCCATCAGCATTATGGAAGCCGATCCCGACAAACTCATCCACCACAATGGCTTCAATGTGACTGCAATGAGTTTCGACCCTGAAATCATCTACAAGGCTATTAAAAAACGCATCCCTGATTTCGTTATGGACTATGACGTCGAACCCATTAAACAAGGTATCGCCGACTCATGGCCTAATAAGATGGACGACAGTGCCGCTCGTGAAGAATGGGGCTGGAAGCCTAACTGGGACCTTGACAGCATGACCGACGATATGCTGAAAGTCTTGTCGGAACGTTATAAAAAATAAATAAGTATATCACCCAACAAAAAAGCCGCTTCAGAGCGGCTTTTTTGTTATCTCTTCGGCAACTCTTTCAGATGTTCCCTTATTCCCTAACCTTGCACTTAACTCGTCATATCCATTCATCATATCATTCACATATTCAGTATCATAAAGCAATTTTTGCATCTCGTCGGAGATACTGCCGACATTACAGCCACTTTGTATCAGCTCCCTTACAAGCTGTTGGTCAAGAATAAGGTTAACCAAGGAAATGTATCTGACTCTTGTAAGCAGCCTTGCAATAGCGTATGTTATGCCGCCGGTCTTATAACAAACCACTTGGGGCACTTTGAACAATGCGGTCTCCAAGGTGGCCGTACCGCTTGTCACAAGCGCAACCGCTGATTGTGACAGCACATCATACGTCTTGTCAAACACCAATTGCACATTGGCGGGAATTGAACCGCCGCACACACTTTCATAATAATCCTTCCCATGAACCGACATGGCTGCGATAATGAACTGCTGATTCGGGAAACGCCTTGCCACCTCGACGAATACGGGAAGCATCCTCTGTATCTCCGACTTCCTCGACCCAGGCAGCAACGCAATCTCCTCATTCCTGTCTCCTTCCACCTTCCACCTGTCACCTATTTCATCCAATAAAGGATGCCCGAAATATTTGACGTTGACCCCGTAACGCTCATAGAAATCCTTCTCAAAAGGCAGAATCGGTATCATCAGGTCAACATTACGTTTTATCTGATAGACACGTGACCTGTTCCATGCCCATATCTGAGGGGAAATATAAAAGACAACCTTATACCCTGAATTATGTGCAAACTCTGCTATCCTGAGGTTGAATCCGGGATAGTCTATCAGAATGATGACATCCGGGTTATAACTCTTAATATCAGATTACAATACTTTAAAAGACCAAGTATTTTCGGCAGCGACAAGAAGACCTCCCAAAATCCCATGAAAGACATTTCATCAAGATGCCTTACCATGGAGGCGCCTTCCTTTTCGAGACGCTCACCGCCCCATGCCCTCACCTGTGCTTCAGGATCTTTCACAAAAATATCATGTACAAGATTGGCACCGTGCATATCGCCTGATGCTTCCCCTGCTATCACATAATATTTCATAATTCAGTATTAAATGACATCAATGCCTAACAACGAACCCAACATCTTCTTATGTTCGTAAAAAGTAATATCTATTTTAAGCGGCACGATGGAGACATACCCGTCTGCAAGAACCTTGATTTCGCTATCGGACTTCAAATCCTTTTCATCATAAAAACCTGTAATCCAATAATATGGAATGTTAACTCCCGGTCGCATCCTTTTCTCATACACCTCATTCCATTTCCCTTGCGACAAACTGCAGACCTTCATACCCTTTATTCCGCCTTCAGGCTTATATGGGAGATTAACGGTCAGACAAAAACCTTTGGGCAACGTATTGATGTTATCCAACACTTTCCCCAAAATACAGTCTATATATTCCACCGTCTCGCTGAAATCAGCATCAGGAGTGTAACTGCAGAGGGAAAAGCCTATGGACGGGATGCCTTCTATTGCTGCATCTATGGCTATTCCCACGGTCCCTGAATAAAAGACATTGGTGCCGACATTTGTGCCGTGATTGATGCCGGAAATGACAAGGCTCGGGGTTCGGTCTGCAACTGCCTTCATAGCCATTTTCGAACAATCCACCGGAGTTCCGTTGCAGGAAAAGAATCTTACACCGGGTTCTTCACTGACGAGTTTCAGTTTCATTGGGTCGGCTACAGTCATGGCATGACTTTTCCCTGACTGTTCCGTATCAGGGGCGACAGCAATGACATCGCCATGTTTTTTTGCAATATCTATCAGTGTCCTGATACCCTTTGCATGAACTCCATCATCGTTGGATATTACTATCAGTGGTCGTTTATTCATAATGTTTGAGGAATAATTTCAGATGAGCATACAGTTTTTCAGTAGGCAGTCCCATCACGTTATAGTATGAGCCCTCGATTTTTTCGATACCGATTGCGCCTATCCATTCCTGTATTCCGTATGCACCGGCCTTGTCTATCGGATTATAGCGTGATATGTAGTAATCTATGTCATCTTCCGACAACCTGCTGAATTTCACCTTAGTGATATCATAAAATGTGTCTTGGTATCTCTTATCGGCTATACATACACCTGAGACCACTTCGTGTGAGGCACCTGAAAGAGCCTGCAGCATTTCCTTTTCAACAATCTTGTCAATTGGTTTTACAAGTATCTGATTGTTAAGAAGGACTATAGTGTCAGCCGTAATTACTATATCGTTGTCATCAATATTTTTCATAATAGCATCGCTTTTCTGTTTAGCGAGATCAGCGACTGCTTCGTAAGGGGTCAGGTCCTCACAGAGGACTTCCTGGTTGTCGCTCAAAGCACAGATGAAAGGGATATCCATCAATGAAAGCAACTGTTTCCTTCTCGGTGAGCCGGAGGCAAGTATGATTCTTTTATCTTTCAGTTCAAGCATTGTCCATTTTTAAATTATGATGTTACCAATGAAAAGCGCCGTCGTTCATCCATTTGCCCTGAACTGTCAGCACTTGTTCTATTACGTCTCTTACTGCACCGTTACCGCCACGGAAAGGCGATATGTAATCAGCCACAGCCTTAATCTCGTGGCTTGCATTGGCGGGACAGGCTCCGATGCCCGCCTTTACAACCACCTCATAATCAGGTATGTCATCGCCCATATACAAGACTTCATCTGCACTGAGACCGTTTTCATCAAGATAGTCATTGAAAGCATCGAGTTTATATGAAACACCCAAGATTACATCGGTTATCCCCAAGCCATTCATACGTCTCCGCATACTCTCTCCGGTGCCACCCGACAGAACTGCAACCTTATATCCGTTCAAAATGGCATGATGCAGACTATAACCATCCTTTACGTTTGATTTCCTCAGACCTTCACCGTCGGGCAAAATATAAATGCTTCCGTCGGAGAGAACTCCGTCATAATCAAACACAAAACATTTAATCTTATGTATATTGGCTAAACTTTTCATAGAATAATTGTTACACAAACAAGACAAGGAGACAACAAAAACTGTGCCTCCTTGTCCTATTCATTTATTTAATGACGAGTATTTTATTTACCGCCTCTTTCTGAAGATACAGTCAGTTTCTTTCTGCCGACAGCTCTTCTGTGTGCCAACACCTTTCTTCCTTCTACAGTTGACATTCTGTGACGGAAACCGTGTTTGTTGATTCTCTTACGTCTCGATGGTTGAAATGTCCTTTTCATATCGTTTCAAATTTTGAGGTGCAAAGATAGGCTTTTTTTTCAAAAACAAAGCTATTTTGCACATTTTTTTCTAATTCTCTATTTTTCAGGGATATTCTTCAACAAAGTACACAGAAAATCATAAAAAACGCCCACGGATTTGATGTTAACTCTTTCATCAGGGCTATGAGGATGCTCCAAAGTAGGACCAAATGACATCATATCCCAGTTAGGATATTTGGCTCCGAGGATAGCACATTCGAGACCTGCATGAACCGCTGTAATCTTCGGCTCCTTGTTGAATTCTTTCTTATAAACTTCATGTGCTAACTTTACGATGGCTGAGTCTGCATTAGGCTTCCAGCCCGGATAAGCGCCGTCGAAGCAGGTTTCGGCTCCGGCAAGTTCAAAGGCAGCACCTATATTGGCTGCAAGAGCTTCCTTGGAAGAGTCAACGGAACTTCTGAGCAGACACTTCACCTCGATATTGCCGACACCGCCCTTGATTGATGACTTGACAATGGCAAGATTGCTTGATGTTTCAACGATACCCGGCATTTCCTTGCTCATTCTTATGACCCCGTTCTGACATGCGATGATACTGCGGATGAGCCTCATCTGTACAGGGTTGTTAATCATAAACTTAGGCATCTTAACCGGTGTGAGCTTGATTTCAATATGGTCTTCCACCGCGCCGAGTTCGTTGTTGACCATGCCCTCATATCTTGCCACACATTTCATGATGGCGTCAACTTTGTTCTCAGGGACGAGAACCGTTGAGAAAGCCTCTCTCGGGATTGCGTTTCTCAAGCCATCGACCATAACATCGGCAAGCTGTATCTTCCATTGTTTTTTAGCCATGTTGAGATAACGGAACATTATCTTAATCGCATTGCCTCTGCCCAAATTGATATCCATGCCTGAGTGTCCGCCCTTAAGTCCCTTTACACTGAGTGTGAATGACTTATATCCCTTTGGAACAGGCTGTGGCTTGAATTTGAAGTCGATGTTTGCATCAAGACCGCCGGCGCAGCCCATGAAAAATTCACCTTCTGTCTCCGAATCAAGGTTGAGAAGTATATCACCTTTCAGAACGCCCGGTTTCAAACCGTTTGCACCATCCATACCCGTTTCTTCGGTAGCTGTGAAAAGTGCCTCCAATGGTCCGTGTTCCAAAGTCTTTGATTCGAGTATGGCCATAATTGCAGCATCTCCCATACCGTTATCGGAGCCGAGAGTGGTGCCTCTTGCCTTTACCCATTCACCATCTATATAAGCATCGATAGGGTCTTTTGTGAAGTCATGAACGACGTCGCTGTTCTTCTGAGGCACCATATCGACATGTGCCTGAAGGATGACGCCCATCTTGTTTTCCATGCCTTTGGTTGCAGGCTTGCGGATAATCACATTGCCGGCTTTGTCCTTTATAGTTTCGAGGTTAAGTTCCTTACCGAACTTCACCAGATAATCCTCAACTTCCTTTTCGTGTCCTGACGGACGTGGAATTTGCGTCAAACTGTAGAAGTGCTTCCACACTTCCTTTGGCTCTAATTTTTTTATTTCTTCTGACATTTTATATTAATTTTAATAATTGTTCAACATAACAGGGGAAATCAGCATGAACAGCTTCTCGTCAGTTTCACTTTCCTCTATTGGAAGAATTACAGCGGCTCTGTTAGGCTGTGAAAGCTCTATCCTTACGTTTGAGGTATCAACATGCGTCAGCATTTCCTGGAAGAACTTGGCATTGAAACCGATTACGATATCATTGCCGGTATATTCGCAGGCAATCTTTTCCTCAGCCTTGTTCGACAAGTCCATATCCTCTCCGGAAATGACCAGGACATTACCGCCTATGCTCATTCTGATCTGATTGGTTGACTGGCTTACGAAATAGCCGATACGACGCATAGTGTTCAGCAACTGCACCTTATCAATAATCATACAGTTAGGGTTGTCCTTAGGTATAATCATATTGTAGTTGGGGAAAGGACTGTTGATGAGTCTGCTGAACATCTTGTAAGTTCCGAATGTGAAGGTGACATTGGTCTTGTTGTATTCAACAGTCACTTCACAGTCTTCATTCTGAAGAATATTTTTAAGCTGATTGAGAGGTTTCTTCGGGACCACGAAATTAGTCACAGTGTCACCAAAAGAACCTGATTTGGAATACTTTACAAGCTTGTGTGCATCAGTTGCCACAAAAACCACCTCATTGGGGGTGATATCAAAGAGCACACCTGTAATGCTTGGGCGCAATTCCTCATTGCTTGTTGCAAACAATGTCTTGGAAATGGCATTCGTCAGTGTTTCGGATGTTAGCCTGATAGTCTCAGCATCAGCAAATTCAGGAAGACGCGGGAACTCCTCACCATTATGACCTGCTATATGGTAATGGCCTTCACCGGCACTGAGTTCCACAGACTGGTTTGTCAAATCAATGGTGAAAGTCATAGGCACATCTGAGAAAGTTCTAAGAACATCCATGAGCATTTTTGCAGGAACAGCAAAAATGCCATTGCCTTCGCCCATATCAACTTTCATCTCTGATATCATAGTCGTCTCCAGATCCGAAGCAGTCATCTTCAGTGTATCGCCCTGAAGTTCAAAAAGAAAATCGTCAAGAATAGGCATAGTGTTTCTTGCATTTAGAATGCCGCCTATTGATACCAAATTTTTGAGTAGCACACTACTCGACACAATAAATTTCATACTATATATTTAATTGATTATTACTATCTTTCATAATCTTGTAGTCATGAAAACATATAATATTTCCAAATTACAATTCAGACTACAAAGGTATGAATATTTATTGATTTTGAAAACTTCTGACCCGAGTTTTTTAAATTATCTTCACATCGGTATTGTGAATCCAGCCTATTTTTCCATTAGAAAGACGGATTTCTATCCATTCCCCGACATTGTCTGTTATATCAACCTTCAAACCTCTGTGAATCACAAACAAATCGACACTGTTGTCCGACGGTGAACCCTTTGCCGTAACTGTGGCGGTAAACACCACCCCTTCATTATCACGCACCAAATCCCTCCTGATACTGAAACTGACAATGAAAGAAAACACGAAAAAGACAAAAGTGACTATTGAGAGCCAAAAGAACAACTTTCTGAATTTCAACTGTCTCATGACAAACATGGCTACTAATCCGGCACAAAGGATAATGAACAGGACTATACTCGCTATGCACCAGCCATCAGGTGTGAAAATATGCAGAATCGACTGCCACCATCTGTCATAAAACATCTCCGGTACAGATTCTATCTTATCAATAATCCTATTGTTTGCAAGATTAAGGTTATATATAACGTCCTGATTATTAGGTTCAAGACGTTTTGCCCTTTCATAAAAAAGAATCGCTGAAGGCATGTCGTTCAACTTATAATACGCATTGCCGAGATTATAGCACACTTCAAAAACTTCCGGATTCTCATCATACAGCTGCTGGAAAACATTCACAGCATCAGAATATTGCTCCTGCTGATAAAAACCTACTCCCTTCTGAAACAAATCTTCAGAATTCTGGCTGAAAGTGCAAAACGACATCAGCAATAATATCGGTATCAGTAACTTCTTCATGATTATTTCAATTTTGAGTAAAACAACTTAATGACTTCCACTGCCTCTGAATAGATTTCATTCATGGAATCTGTAGGAGTGCCCGGTGCGAATCTGGCAAATTCCGCATCATTGATAACGGAAATGAACTTATCGGCATCTTCCTTCGATATCTTTCCCTCATCGGCAAGCTTGTTCAGAAAATCCCTGTTAAGTTCCGAATAAGGCAGATTGAACCTGTCACCAAGATATGACCACAACGCATTGGAAACCTCGTCGTAGAACTTGTCCGGCTCCTTCGCATCAAGATATTCCTTCGCTTTCTTCAGACGCTTCATGGCAACACCTTCGGCACGGCGACGCTTACTCCCCTCAACATCACTGCGTTTGGCTATCATTCTGTTGATTAATATTATGGCCAGAGCAGTTATCACAGACAATAATCCGAGCAGAATAAAATAGTAGGCGGATGCGAAAAACTGGGATGAAGTTTTGCTGAATTTCGGAGTCTTAGTCTTAATGTATCTGATATCTTCAGCCAAACTGACCACATCCTCGCGTTCCACACCGCGCTCAACCTCCTGCATCTCAGTGCCGTGTCCTTCAACATGCACTTCAAATTCAGGCGACGTCAATGTTACGTACTCCTTCTTTGAAGGGTTGAAAAAAGAAAATTCAAACGGCTCAATCTTGAAATCCCCCGAATTACGCGGTATCACAACATATTCGAAGACTTTTGTACCGGAAACGATATCATTGTTGACTTTGGAATTCTGGGTAATCTTAGGTTCATATACCTCAAAGTCGTATGGGAATTTAATGTTCAATTTGTCAATCATTTTGACATTGCCAGAGCCGCTTATGGTAAATCTTATCGTTATCGCTTCGTTGGCCCTAAGGGATGTCTTGTCAATTGAACTGTTCATGGTATAGTTGCCGACGGCTCCGGAGAATGAGCCCGGACGACCTTCGGTAGGCAACGGAATCACATGTATAGTCACAGGTTTTGACTTGCAGTTATAATTCACATTCTGGTAGGTCTGGAAGAAATTGTCGAAGAAAGGATCGCCCATTCCGCCGCCTCCTCTTTGTCTGACACGTGCAACAACTTCAACCTCAGCAGGTTCTATTACTATATCACCTGATTTATGAGGAAATAAAACACATTTTTGGATTTCACCGGTATTGTATATCTCATTGTCAACAGAAACCCTGTGCAGACTTATATTCCCTATATCAATATCTTCCTTCCAAAAGCCTGTATATGCTGGAAACTTCACGTCGCCGAAACGTGACAGATCCAATTTGGAATAAACCGAATTGGTAAAAACGAACTGTTCACCCACATAAACATTTTTCTTACTTGCAGAACCTGCGACAAACACGTCACCGCTGGCTGAAACCGAAGCCTGAGCCTGCTGCTGGCCATTCTGACTGTTTCCACCCTGTCCCCTGCCGGTCACCCCCTGCTGGGTGCTGCCGCCCTGCTGTTGGTAGCCACCCTGAGAAGCTCCACTATTGGTATTACGCGGAACAACTTTTATGGTTACCGGATTTGAGGTATAAGATTTTTTGTTAACCGTGACCGTTGCAGGCTGAATGGTGAACTCACCCGGCTCGTTGGCTGAAAGGTAAAAAGTGTAAGTTGTTGATATTGATTGTGATGATTTACCATTGACCCACTGGAAACTCGTATTTGAAGATGAATTCGGTCCTGACAGAATCTGGAAATGCTCCATAGCCGGATACTTGAAGTCGCTCGACCTTTCATTTACAGTATAAACAAGCCTGAACTGCTCTCCCACATGAACTACCGAGGCAGTGACATTTGCGGTGAACGTAATGTCATCTGCCGCCATGGAAAACAATGGCATACAACACAAAAAGAAAAATATCAGTTTCCGTATTTTCATAATTTTACCAATCTTTATCAATTTTAACTTTCTGTCCCTTAGTCTTAGATTCCTGCACTTTCTGTAAAGTCTTCTGTTCATTGTTTTTTAACGCTTCAAGCATTCTCTCGGCATCATCTTTGGAAATGCGCATCTGCTGGGCTTCCTGCTGTTCTCCGTCCTGCTGCTCGTCCTGCTGTCCATCCTGCCCCTGCTGACCCTGCTGCTGTTGCTGATCCTGACCCTGCTGCTCGTTTTGGCTCTGCTGTTGCTGGTCCTGGTTCTGCTGGTCCTGGCTCTGCTGGTCCTGGTTCTGCTGGTCCTGGCTCTGCTGGTCCTGGCTTTGCTGGTTCTGACCACCATTCTGTCCTTCACTGTCCTTCAGTTTCTTCTGGGCCATGGCAAGGTTGTATCTTGCATCCTCATCATCAGGATTGATTCTCAATGCCTGCTTATAGGCCTGCACAGCACCGTCATATTGCTCTGATTTATAGAACGAATTGCCCAAGTTATAATATGACGCTTCCTTTAACGAATCGTTTTTTGCCCTTGAAGCGATATCATAATACTGGCTGTCGGCCTCCTGGTATTTATCCTGCAGATAAAGCGAATTGCCTAAGTTAAAACCCGCCTCCTCCATCAGACGGTTTTCTTCGAGAGCCTTTCTGTATTTGATTTCAGCATCACGATACCTTTCCTTTTCAACATCGCGGTTCCCTTTTCTTACAAGCGATCTTTCACTCTGTGAATATGAAGGGATGAAAGAAAGCAGGCACAACGTGAACAATAATATCCTCAATTTCATAATCACTTCCTTTCCAAAAGTTTATCGATATTAATCTTATTGCTTGACCTGTTGGGTATCAGAAGGGATATGACCAACAGCAGCAATGCAGGTGCAAGGCAATACTGGAAACCATCCTTGTAATCCGTCACTCTCTGTGAATCAAAAACCGCCGTCTCCATCTTATTTATCTGGTCGAATATTTTGTCGAGGCCCACTCTTGCAGTATTTGCGCGAATATAGGATCCGTTGCCTATTTCCGCCACTCTTTTCAATGTGTTTTCATCAAGTTTGGTTACCACTGTCGCACCGTTTTTGTCTTTTTTGAAGCCGGCCTGATGTCCATTGGAAAAAACCGGAATAGGGGCACCTTCCGGAGAACCAATACCTATTGTATATATTACAAAACCTTTGTCTGCCGCATTTTTTGCTTCAGTCTCGACGTCACCGATATGATTCTCACCATCAGTAATCACAATTATTACCTTGCCGTGCTCCGATTTATTCTCTTCTTCTTCACCATCTAACGATTCAGCACACATTTTTATTGCATCCGCGAGTGCTGTGCCTTGAACCGAGATGTACGAAGGATTGACAGTTGAAAGCATCATTTTCACTGCACCGTAGTCAACCGTCAACGGAGTCTGCAGGAATGATTTCCCCGCAAAAATCACAAGTCCGATTCTGTCGTTGTGCATATTGTCCATCATCTTGTATATGGCCTGTTTTGCCCTTTCGAGACGCGACGGCTTGATGTCCTCAGCCATCATGCTGTTTGAGATATCAAGTGCTATCATAACGTCAACGCCCTTGCGTTCAACGGTTTCCACCTGCGACCCCACCTGGGGGTTGGCTATGCCTACGATTATCAGGGCAAATGCCAGCAACAGCAGAATGAACTTGAAATATCTGATGAATTTTGACTCTCCGGCAATCAACTTGGCAACCACTGGATTATCACCTATTGCCGACATCTTCCTCTTTCTGAAGATTTCGACAAAGACAAAAACTATAATCATTGCCAACAATCCAAGTAGCCACCATAAGAATTCCGAACGCTCAAATCTAAATAATGTCATATCCTATTGATTTTACCTGATTTATGGAAATATTCTTAAAACAAATGTTCTCATCAGGAACACTACCGCAAGCAATCCGAGGGCTATTGCGGCAAACGGGAAGAATTCCTCGTTCTTCTTTTCAAATTCATAGACCTCTATTCTCGATTTCTCCATTTTGTCGATCTCTTTATAAATCTTATCCAAGGAACTGTTGTCGGTTGCCCTGAAATACTGTGCACCGGTCATATTTGCTATCTGTTTCAGCATGTCCTCGTCGATATTGACTTCAACCTGCTGATACCTCTTGTTCCCGAAGAAATCCTGAACGGGATAAGGGGCGGTTCCGTTGGTGCCGACACCGATAGTATATACCCTCAGTCCGAACATCTTGGCAATCTCGGCGGCTGAGATAGGGTCGATTGACCCTGTATTGTTCACACCGTCTGTCAGAAGAATGATGACCTTGCTGATGGCATCGCTGTCCTTGAGTCTGGAAATTGCAATCGACAATCCGTCGCCGATGGCAGTCCCGTCTTCGATTATGCCTGTTTTTATTTCTGACATGAGCTGGTTGAGCACCTTGTGGTCGGTAGTCATAGGACATTGAGTGTAGGATTCACTTGCAAACACGACAAGTCCGATTCTGTCGTTGGGGCGTCCGTCCACGAATTTAGCACCAACTTTCTTGGCCGCCTCAAGTCTGTTAGGCTTGAAATCCTCCGCGAGCATACTGCCCGAAACATCCATAGTCATCACGATATCAATACCTTCCACATTGGTTGTGCTGTTCTTCTCACTTGACTGAGGACGGGCCAATGCCACTATCAATAGTGCCACTGCGATCATCTCCAATCCGAAAAGAACATGTATCAGCATCTCTTTGAAGCTCGTCTTTGATTTCTTTGCAAAATCAAATGACGAAATCTGTATTGTTGGATACAGTTTCCTGTATTTCCACACATATAGTGCAATCAATATAGGAATTACCAGCAGCAGAAACAACAGAGGTTTGTTGGCAAATTCCAAATCACTGAACATTTTTGCCTCCTTCCGTCGTTTCCGTTGATTTGCGCTGCTCTTCAGCAGTTTTCATTTCTTCCTGTTTCTTCAATTCCATAAAATATTTGTATGAACTGTTTACAAAGTCATACGCCTTTCCCAAAGTCTTGCCGTGTTCTTCTGCTTCCGGCTGGTGCTTTGCAAACTTCACAAGATCAGACAGTTCAAACAATTGCTTGGCGCTGTCAATATCTTCCTGTTTGCATTTGCCGGTTCCGCGGAGTTCCCTGAAAACATCATCGGTCACCATTTCCACGGCATTGAAGCCGAACTGGCCGGAAATATACTCCCTTAATATTGATGTAATCCTAAAATAGTATTCCTTGACTTCTCCTGACTGCCACAGCTTCTCCTTTTCGAGAGCATACAGTGCATCCAAGGCAACTCTGTGAGGCGGCGCCACAATCTTTGGACGAGTGGCACTTCCATATTGTTTTTTCCTGTTTCTCAAATACTTGACAAGGAAGAAAAGCCCGATTAGTATTGCTGCAATTATCAAAGTCCATTCGATATACGGTATGATTTCGGAGAATTTCACCGGAACATCCGCAACAGGTTTGATGAACTTTATATCAGCGGTAGTATCAATATCAACAGTATGGACTTCATAAAGCAAAGCCTCTGTTTCCATTATGCACTCCGTTCCATCTGAAAATTTCACTTTGAACTCAAATGGAGGTATAGCGTAATAACCTGAATCGAAGGAGGTTATAGTGATATCCTCAACATATTTCCTCATACCGTCGGACATTGCGGTATCTATCGGAGATTTCTTAAGTATTTCTATTTCCCTTACTATTGTGTCACCAATCAGCGGCCATTCAACTTTGGCATCCTCAGGGACGGTCACTGACATACGATAGATGCTCTGTTCACCGATTCTTATTATCGGCTTGTCAAGTTCACCTTTCGCACCGGCAACCTGTGAGACCAGGTTGAATGAAAGCAGAATTGCGGCAACTGAAATAAAGAGTTTTTTAATCATGACTTACAATCTGTTTTCACGCATTTTAAACAATCTAATCAGACTTTTGACATAATCACCGCCTGTTTCCAGTTCAACATAGTCTGTTCCGCACTTTCTGAACAATTTCTCAAGTTCGGAATCATGTTTTTCCCACCATGTTGAATATGCCTTCATGACAGACCTGTTAGAAGTGTCCATCCACATGGTTCTGCCCGATTCCTTGTCATACACACGAATCATCCCGACATTCGGGAAGTCGGCCTCACGTTGGTCAACGATACGCATAGCCACTATGTCATGTTTGTATCTTGCAATTTTCAGTGCGTTTTCAAAATCGGAGGTCACGAAATCGGAAAACAGGAAAGCAGTCACTCTCTTTTTCATCGAGTTGGTCAGGAAACGCAAAGCCTCAGCCACATCAGTCTTCTGGCTTGTCGGGTGAAAGTCAATGAGTTCCCTGATTATTCTCAGAATATGGCTTGAGCCTTTCTGAGGCGGGATAAACTTCTCCACCTTGTCGGAGAAAAAAATCACACCCACCTTGTCATTATTGCTGATAGCTGAGAAAGCAAGCACTGCTGACACTTCCGTGATGACATCCTCCTTGAGGCAGGATTTGGTTCCAAATTCATTGGAGCCGCTGACATCGATAAGCAGCATAACCGTCTGTTCACGTTCTTCCTCGAAGATTTTCACAAAAGGACGGTTATATCGTGCTGTCACGTTCCAGTCAATGTTTCTCACATCGTCACCGACCTGATATTCACGTACCTCACTGAAAGCCATGCCTATGCCCTTGAAAGCGCTGTGATATTGTCCGGCGAAGATATGTTGTGAAAGACCGCGGCTCTTAATCTCGATTTTTCTGACTTTCTTCAGAATGTCGGAAGTTTCCATGTCAACGAATTTTACGGAACCTCAACCTTATTGAGGATTTCATTAACCACATCGTCGGATTTGATGTTCTCGGCTTCCGCCTCGTATGTCAGACCGATACGGTGGCGCAGCACATCGTGTGCCATGGCGCGGACATCTTCAGGGATGACATAACTTCTGCATCTCATGAAAGCGTATGCTTTGGCAGCAAGTGCCAAGCCTATTGAGGCACGCGGTGAAGCGCCGAACCCAATCATGGACTTGAAATCCGGAAGGCCATATTGTTCAGGTTCACGGGAAGCGAAAACAATATTTGTGATATAAGTTTCAATCTTTTCGTCAAGATAAACAGACCTGACAAGTTCCTTGAGTTCTCTGATGTCACCCGGTTTTAATATTTTAGAACATTTTGCATAGTTATTCATAATATTTGCGCGGATTATCAGTTTTTCCTCCTCCTTGGTCGGATAGCCAACGACAACCTTTAGCAGAAAACGGTCAACCTGTGCTTCAGGCAACGGATATGTACCCTCCTGCTCTATAGGATTCTGGGTTGCAAGCACCAGAAAAGGGTCATCGAGTTTGTAAGTGTTAGTGCCGATAGTCACCTGGCGTTCCTGCATGGTTTCAAGCAGAGCACTCTGCACCTTTGCCGGAGCACGGTTGATTTCATCGGCAAGAATGAAGTTTGCGAAAATAGGTCCTTTGCGGACTTCAAATGATTCATTCTTAGGACTGTAAATCATAGTGCCGATAAGGTCGGCCGGAAGAAGGTCCGGAGTGAATTGTATTCTGCTGAAAGACGCATCTATTGTGTCAGCAAGCGACTTTATGGCAAGCGTTTTTGCCAGACCCGGAACACCCTCGAGCAGAATATGACCGTCGGCCAACAGACCTATCATCAGACGTTCTATCATCTGTCGCTGACCTATTATAACCTTGCTCATTTCAATCATTACAGAATTGACCAGTGCACTCTTTTCTGCAATTAATCCATTAAGTTCTCTAATGTTTTCGTTCATGATATTATATGAAATATTTTTCAGTTTGCAAAGATAGAGCAAGAATAAATTAACTATTTATAAAAAGCGTTAAACATTGTTAATAATCTGAGTATCAATATGTTAGATAATGGGCTGCATTTTTTGTAAATTTAAATTAAAATTGAACGTCTTATTAAAAAAAATGTTGTACATTTGTATTTTCAAGAAATTTATGAATTGGAATCATTAGAAATATTAAAATAGCTTATGAAAAACAGACAGTTACACTTAAAACCATTGGCAATTACAGCTGTAATTGCATTGTTTCTTTCATCGACTGCATTCATTGCAGGCAACGCAAGAAACACATTTGGTAACAAATCCGTCAACAACGTGAAGGCGGAGAATGAGTATTTGGCTTCACTAAGAGCAAACCCTGTCACGGGCACCATAGATGCTGCCGATTATCAGAGGGCTCTGAAGGAAGCGAGAAGGCTCGGCAAAGAGTCATCGCTGAAAGGCACGGCAGCTGATTTGACATGGGAGTCATGCGGTCCGGACGATCTCGCAGGCAGAATGAGATCCATTGTTTCCTATAAGGGGTACTGGTATGCGGGCAGTCCTGACGGCGGTATATGGAGAACCCCGTTCAACGCTTCATCTTCCAACAATTTCGTTTGGACAAAGGTTGACACTGATGTTTACAATGTCAGCTGCATGTATGTTGACGGCAATACTCTTTACGTTGGAACAGGTGAAGACTTCAGTTCAGAAGACTTCAATCTTCTTCCGGGATTCAAGGGTACAGGACTCTACAAAACCACCGATGGTACAACATTCACATTAGTTGATGGCACTGACGGATGGTTCTATATCAGCAAAATCGCTGTTATGGGTTCCACTGTCTATGTTGCAACATCCGACGGCCTCATGAAATCAGCAGACGGTTCGACATGGACAACTGTCATCGAAGGCAACTGCCAGGATGTAACAGCATCAAGCAGCAGAGTGCTTGCCTATGTTAACGGCAGCGCCCACCTCTCAACCGACGGCACCAACTTCACGGACATCTCCACCGATGAAGACGGCAAACTTCCTTCAAGCACATACGTGGGAAGAATCACTTTCGCCATAGCCCCGTCAGACAACAGCATCATCTATGCCACTGCGATATACGGAGTTGACATTGAAGCCACCAAGACATACAACGAATACGGCACCCTGTACAACATCTACCGTTCCGAAGACGGCGGCTCCACATGGCACGTCATCGGCTCAGGCGACGGTTGGACAATGTTCTACGTTTTCAACGGCAACGGCCTGTATGCAACCGCAATGACCGTTGACCCGACAAATCCGGACAGAGTGTTCATCGGCGGTATGGACCTTTGGGAAGGCACAAAGGTTCCGGGTAACGACATATTCCAATGGACACAGAGAACCTCAGCGGAAAACTCAACATCCCAGGCTTACGTTCCCCAGAACCATTTCCAGTACATGTTTGTACCATTTATCGTCGGATACGGTGAAGTCATAACCATCGCTTGTGAAAACGGCATCTACCTGTCCTACAGGCTCGGTGCCATCTCAAGAAGCACTTCCTGCAACATCAACCTCATCACCAGCCAGTTCTACACCGTAGCTGCTGACTATGCAGGAACTGCAATGGGTGGCAGCCAGGGCAACGGTACAGTTGTCATCAACAAATCAAGCTACACCGGCAAATCCGGCAGCAACTACCATATAACACTCGGAAGCCTCACCGGTAATGACTATACCTTTAATAATATAGGCGGATACTGCCATTATTCAATGATTTATCCGAATGCAAAATACGTTTCCATCAACGGTAATATCGACCTTAAGGACGAATCACAGACCGCATACGCAGATTTCAGTGGCAACCAGACACTCATACTCTACCGCCACGACGGTCAGTACCCGCAGGATATCTCCTATTGGTACAGCAGTGACTACTACAAGGCAATAGAAGACAGTGCAGGCTACATAGCTCCGTCTATCTTATGGGAAGACTTTGATTGGGAATACAACACAGATGTTGTAACCTATTCGGACACCATTTATCATTATGCAGGCGATACAATATACGCTGCAAGTAACAATGCCAACTATCCTATTCCTTATGTACTTGACCAAGACCTTCCTACAGGTAGCGAAATCGAAGTTGAAGACCATGTCGCATCAAGATTCTTCGTGGGTGTGAAGAACCTGATATTCATGACAAAGTACGCTTCAAACTTCAACATCGACTTCCAGACAAGCAGCCCTTGGTGGATTATCTCCGCAAGAGATGTCAACGGCGTTACAGGCACACCACAGTGTATGGCTGTATCTAAAGACTGCAACTATCTGTACGTCGGTACCCAAGAAGGCAAACTCTACAAGATTTCAAACCTCGCGTACGCACAAGATGAAACCACAGCACGTGTTTGCACCTACAATGCGGCATTCTCAACCTGCACGCCTAATCCTTATTGCGTTGTCAACACCACAGAACTCAATATCCCTTCAAACGGACGTACTATAACCTCCATTACAGTAAACCCTGAAAATCCTGATATAGTTGTAGTGACGTTGGGCAACTACGGATATGACGACTACATTTACATGACAACAAACGCACGCACCCAGAATCCTACTTTCACACAAGTTCCATTCTCAGTGGATTCACCTGTCTATACAGCAACCTTCATTGAAAACAGCGAAGACCTTCCTAACTACCTCCTCATAGGTACTGATTTCGGCGTCTTCCAAAACACTGATGTTGTAAACGGCGGCGAATTTGTAAAGCAGGACAACGGTATGGGTGAAGTTCCTGTGTTCATGATCAGACAACAGAACGTCAACACCCCTAAAGACGCAAACGGCAACTACAGACCTACATATTGCACTGATTTTGAAGCAGAAGAAACCGATACGGTTTATATCACTTCCTATCGTAACATCTACGCTGCAACATACGGCGGAGGTCTCTTTGAATGCACCGCATTCAACGAACAAAACAAAAACATTGATACCCCGACAGGCATCAACAATTACTCAAACACTTCCAAGAACAGCGTATCGGTTTATCCGAACCCTGTATCCGACTATGCTAATATTAATATCTCCACAGCTGCTGACACAAATGTTGAAATCAGCATTTACAATGTGAACGGTTCCCTCATAGAATCATTCATACGCTACAGCAGCAATGGCACTATCAACTGCCAAATTAACACCGCTGACTTCCCAATGGGTACTTACATTGTTAAAGTCAATACAGTCAATGGTACTACATCATCAAAATTCATTGTCGTTAAATAATTAATTAAGTAGTTGAAAATGAAAAATATAATTACAATATTCTGCGCTTTGTTATTAAGCGTGTCACTTATCGCCCAAAACCGTGCATACAAACCGGAACTTAATTCACCGGCAAACGAGTCTGTGGATATGATGATAGTTACCCTTCTCGACTGGAATCCAATCGCAGGTTATCTCAATATCCACTATGAACTCCAACTTGCCGACAACACAGCCTTCAACAACCCCGTCGAAATAGAAAGTGTTGAAACTGCAGTTTATACCCCGACATTAAAATTCAACTCAACCTATTATTGGAGAGTAAGAGCCATAGATGATGACCCTGCAACTCCTATCAGTGACTGGAGTGATGTATGGTCATTCACCACATTCGCAACAGTGGTGCTGACAACTCCTCAAAACAACTTGAACGCAGCCCAATCACCTCGTCCGATACTCAAATGGAAAACCGTCACTAACAGTGAGAACTTCCGCGGAATAGAAAAATTCGAAATCAAATATTCCACCAATGAAGACATGTCGGATGCTGTCACAAAATTCGTTGACTATACCGGCAAGAACAATACCTCAATAACCGCTCAGGATACATTGTTCAATCTTACCTTCGGCCAGATTTACTATTGGGATGTAAGAGCATATAATGATGCTGACGGCGATTTTGAATCCGTATCAGACTGGACTAATTCACCTTATAAGTTCATCGTTATCAATGAGCCTACTCTCAACAAACCTACTCTGAAGAAAAATGTTGATGTTGACCCTGATGTGTCTCTCGAACTGAAAAGCGAATACATACCTGTCAAGTATGAATTCCAAATCGCCTATGACACATTGTTCTCCAGCACAAGCCTTATTGTAGATGAACTGTCATCAACCAAAACCTTCTCCGCTCCATCTTTGGAATTCGGTGAAACATACTATTGGAGAGCACGCCATTCTTACGAAAACGCTGTATCCGATTGGTCATACACCGACAATCAGGTTTGGTGGTTCCAAGTAATCTCCCAACCGGAACTTAAAGCTCCGAAAAACGGTGTTGCAGTTGGCGCTAACGGCGTACTGACATGGTCTAAGATTTCCACCTGCGACGTTTACTATGTGGCAATATCCACAAGCAGCGACTTCCCTAACGTTGACACCCTCACACGTATCTATGAATACAAGCCTGTGACAACCAACATCCAGTCATTCAGCCTTGCAAAAGCTTCAAGCATCGTGAGCGGTGCAGGAACCTACTATTGGAAGGTAATGGGTTCTCACAAGAATTTCAAGGATGAAACCGAAAACACTGAATGGAGTGAAACGAGAAATTTCGTCTATAACCCGACAGGCATTAACGACTATAATCCTTTGAAACTCTCCGTTTATCCTAACCCAAGCCACGGAAACATTACCATTGAGGTTGACAACAATGTACAGTCCGCATTGGTCACCATCTATGACCTGGTGGGAAAAGTCAAATTCTGTGAATATGTTGACTTTAACGGCAGCAGCCGCGAAATCAGCGTGGCTCTCGACAAAGGCTTATATATCCTTGAAGTCAACAACAACGGAGTAAAATCCAACAAGAAAATCACAATTCAATAATATCAAGTGATTGCACAAATAAAAAAGGC
>CALFIZ010000248.1 GCA_937877575.1 uncultured Marinilabiliales bacterium
TCGGTCGGACAGACCCGATCGGGTCGGGTGCTACTTGCTGATTTGAACGGTATAGGCTCCGGATTTCAACTCGAAGACGGCCTTGCCGTTCTCGTAACGGGTGTCTGTCCCCTTGCCTTTCAAAAATGTGATATTGTCGGGCGTGGTGGTTTCAATAAACAGGGTGGCAGTTGTGTTGGCAGGTATTTCCGCATCATACGTGTACCCTCTATCCGTCAGTTTCCAGCCGCTCCTAATCTGACCGTACACCGACTCAAAGCCGCCGTTTACGTACTGGAACGTTCCACCGAATTTCGGCTGCAGGATGAAATGCTTGTATCCCGGATTGTCTTCATCTCTCTGAATACCAATGGTATATGCCATCATCCATTCTTCAATTGAACCGTATGCGTAGTGGTTGAATGAATTCATGCTGACACTGTTAAACCCGTTTTCATGCGTATATGAATTCCAACGCTCCCAGATTGTGGTCGCTCCCTGTTTCACAGGATATAACCATGAGGGATACTCCGTCTGCTCGAACAGGATATACGCAAGACTGTCATATCCGTTGTCCGACAACACTAAATTAAGGTATGGGGTTCCAATAAATCCTGTGGTAAGCGTATTGCCGTGACTCTCAATATTTTGCACGAGGGCTTGCAATGCAGTGTCTTTGGCGGCTCCTGCAAACAGGTCAAATTGCAGGGGAACCACGTTGGAAGTCTGTGACTTTACTGAAACAGTTTTATGGGCGGAGTTGCCCCCCTCGTTATAATTGAAAGAGTTTACCACATGTCCTGTCTCATCTACAAATGCAGAGTTGAAGGCGGCCTTGATGTTGTCATACAAATCGGAATAATACTTTGCATCATCGTTTTTGCCTATTGCCGAGGCTATTTTGCTCATCAGCATGGCATCGTAGGCATAGTATGCTGTGTTGGACAGCGACTTGTCGGTCTGCTCAAGCGACAGCCAGTCACCGTAACCGCCGCCGGGCTGAATGAAATTGTCAGCACGCTGATGCAGATACTCCATGTAGCGTGTCATCGATGGATATTGCTTTTCAATGATTCTCAAGTCGCCATATTGCTGATACATCTGCCATGGGACTATTATGCCGACTTCAGTCCAGCCCATAGAGCCTTTGCCGTAGTTCGGAATCTGGCCTGTTGTCCCAATCATCGGGAAGTAATCGCAGTAGTTGCCGTTTTCCCCTTGGTCATCTCTTACCGTAACAAGCCAGCGTGTGAAAAACGGATCGACATTCATGTTATATGTGGCTGAACGGGCGAAAATCTGGGCGTCTCCCGACCATCCCTGGCGTTCATCCCTCTGCGGACAGTCGGTGGGAACGGAGACGAAATTGCCTCGCTGACTCCAGACTATGTTTTCATACAGACGATTGATGTCTTCGTTAGAACTGTTGTAGCTGCTCAGCTGTTTACCGGCTGATTGCAGGACAAGTCCCTTAACGTTCTTCAAAGGCAGCGGCTCTGAAAGTCCGTAAATTACAAGGTATCTGTATCCGTGATAGGTGAAGTCGGGCCGGAAGGTTTCACCGTTCGGATTTCCGCTCAATATGTAATGGTCGGTACACAAGGCGGAACGGTAGTTTTCATTGCACACCAGCCCCCTCATCTTTGCGTATGTCGCAGAATCGCGTTCCGCGTTGTACAGTTTTTCGGGAACCAGGGCAGGGTATAGCATTTCGCCATACTGAATCGTGACTTTCTGGCCGGCGTCACCATTGAGTGTGATTTCAGGGATGCCAACCATATTTTGTCCCATGTCGTAAATATATACGTTTTCTTTCGGCTCTGATACCGAAATTGCCGTCAGGGTGGTGTCATTGACAATAGGTGAGCCGATATAGCTTATAATCTCAATGCTGTCAGCCAGTTGCGGATATATTTTGGCATTATACCATTGGGAATCCTCAAAATCGGCTTTATTCCAGTCCTTCCCCTCACGTCGTGCATCGTAATCCACACCGTTTTGCACACTGTTGCTTAAGACAGGACCGTAATCATAGCATTTCCAGGAATTGTCGGTTACCACGGTTTCACTCGTGCCGTCATTATATTCTATAATGATTTTGGCTATCAGTGATTCTTCAACGCCATACTGGTCCTGCTGGTGCTGCAGTCCCATTGCGTAATCAGTGTACCAGCCTGCTCCAAGTACGGCTCCCAGTGCGTTGTCGCCTTTCTTCAGCATGGATGTTATGTCATAAGTGTTGTAGAAAATGTGGTACCGGAAATCCGAACTGCCCGGATTGAGAAAATCGTGTCCCACCTTGTTGCCGTTTATGAAAAACTGGTATGTTCCTCTTGCAGTGACATAAAGTTTTGCTGAGGAAATCCCTTTGCTGACGGATATTTCCTTACGCAGCATCGGCGCGCCCTTCTCCTCTCCGGGACACCATAAGTGGATTTCTCCTTGTCCTAATCCTTCCATCGGGTTTTCCTTGCGGTACAATTCCGTATTCCATGATTTTTCGCTGATGACGATATTCGAAAATGTTGCGGACTGCCCTTCTGAGTGCTTGAACCCTATTGAGTACAGACGGCAGTACGGCTCCCATATCTCGGTTTTGCTGTTGTCAATGATGATTCTGTCCTCCGACAGCGCAATGCCGTCAATGACAACGGAAAGGAAGTATGTCCTTGCAAACCAGTCGGTCTGTGAATGGATGTTGATATGATGAATGTTATGAAACGCTGCTGCGGGTATAATTCCGGAAGCGTTGGCCTCATAATCTTTGAGCAGGACCCCGTCATGAAGATGGCTTATCCTCACGTGTGTGGAATTGTTGATGAGATGCAGGCCAAGCATAACGTAATTGGCTGAATCCCTTGCTCCAAAAATGAAGACTGCCTCACTGCCTTCTTCATTGACCTTTACATCATAGTCGATATCAAAGTTCGAACGGTATTGGGACAATGGCGGGAATTCAGAACCTATCCATTGTGCGTTGCTCCAGCCTGAATTTAAAAGTCCGGTTTCAAACCATGCCGCATCAGACTTGATTGGCTTATCGTTTTCATCCCATACGGTTACTTGCCAGAAATATCTTGTGGAAGGCTTCAACTCTTCGCCATCATATATGATGTTTAACGAATTGTCGGAGCTGACCTTCTCGGTATTAAAGACATATTGCCCTTTGTCCAATGCTTTTCTGCTTGTGGCAACCGTAAGTTGGTATGCCGACTGACAGGCACCGTAACGGTCGGATTTCATCTGCCATGAAAAACGCGGATGCAGTTCGTCTATGCCTATCGGATCAGACTGGTATTCTGTTCTTAAACTGGTGATGGAGGTTCCGTCGGAACATCCGATGAAAATCAAAAATAATAGTGTGATACCTAATGGTGAAAATTTGGATGACATTTTGTTATTTGGTTTAAAACGAAGCAAAAATAATACTATTTTCTTAAAAAATCATAAAAACAGGTAACAAAAGAAGCATTTTTGAAATATGTAAATGAAAACCGTTATAGATATGTTAGTAAAGGTATATGGCAGTGCAATATCGGGTATCAGTGCAATTACGATAACAGTCGAGGTATGCATTGATTTAGGTGTGCAGTTCTTTCTGGTAGGACTTCCTGATAATGCGATAAAGGAGAGCCATCAGAGGATTGAGGCGGCATTCCGACAGGTGGGCTATAAGTTTCCGGGCAAGAAGATAACCATCAATATGGCTCCTGCCGACATCCGCAAGGTGGGTTCCGCGTATGATCTGACTATAGCTATCGGCATTCTGGCGGCATCCGAACAGATTGGGAGCAATATGCTTGGGGACTATGTGATAATGGGTGAATTGTCGCTCGACGGCAGCATCAAGCCTATCAAGGGGGTGCTGCCGATGGCGTTTGAGGCAAAGCGGAATGGCTTTAAGGGGATGATTATACCATACGAAAATGCTAAGGAAGCCGCTGTTGTGGAAGGTATTAATATATATGGTGTGAGGACGATTGCCGAGGTGGTGGACTTTATCAACGGCGACACAGAACTTAGCCCCGTACGTGTTGATATGGACGAGCTCTTTACGAGAAAAACGGAGAACTACAAGTATGATTTCTCTGATGTGAAGGGACAGGAGAGCATCAAACGGGCGTTGGAGGTGGCTGCTGCCGGAAGTCATAACATAATGATGATAGGGTCGCCTGGCAGCGGCAAGACAATGCTTGCAAAACGACTGCCTTCAATTTTGCCGCACATGACCATCGAAGAGGCTCTTGAGACTACCCGGATACATTCGGTCGCAGGAACTCTTGGCGGTGAATCGCTGCTGTCGGTGCGGCCTTTCAGGGCACCTCACCATACCATCAGTGATGCGGGACTTGTTGGCGGCGGTTCGTTTCCTCAGCCGGGAGAGATATCGTTGGCCCATAACGGCGTATTGTTTCTTGACGAACTGCCTGAGTTCCGCAGGTCATCGCTCGAGGTGATGCGTCAGCCGATTGAGGACAATATAGTGACCATATCCCGTGCAAAGACCGCGGTG
>CALFIZ010000249.1 GCA_937877575.1 uncultured Marinilabiliales bacterium
TTCCGATCTGCCTTCCTGAGCCATTGCTATAGCCATCGTTGACTCTGTGACGGTGTCCATGGCAGCGGAAACAACAGGAATGTTGAGAGTGATGTTTCTGCTGAATTTCGTCGTGGTGTCAACTTGATTGGGAAGAATTTCGGAATATGCAGGGACAAGGAGCACATCATCAAATGTCAGTCCCTTGCCTACAAATTTATCGGATTGTGTTGGTTGAGATATCATTTTGGTTTGATTAAAATTTTGCAAAGATAATGTTTTTTTATATATGTATGTCAATTATTTCTGATGAGTGTTACAGTGCCTCTCGAAGTGAGCGGTGTGATACTTGCATCTTTGAATTCCATATACACTTCGTAGATATAAGTGCCGCGAACACATGGCTGTCCACGGAAATCCTTTCCGTTCCATCGTGAGGTGTCGTCTTCCATATCAGAGGAATATTTCTCTGTTGACCAGATGAGTGTGCCGCTATTGTTGAATATCAGAAGTCTGTATTTCCTAATATCGTTTTCGTCAAATTTGTTCATCGGTCCGAAAAATCTGTTGATTTTGATATCACTGTCGGGAATGAATGCATCGGGCATCTCTATCTTTCCTGAGTTTTTGAGAGTGATTGTGTTGGAGACGGCTATTGTAATACCTTCATTATTAATTGCTTCCACATGCCAGTTTGCTGGCTTGAATGAATTGGGTTCGACAAATGACAGGTCATTGATATAAGTTGTGCTGTTTTGCACGTCTTCTGTATAATCTTCTCCGTCATACGTTCTTACAACATTATAAGTGATGTTATCGTATGAACCGGCGGAAATACTGTTCCACGACAGCTTGAATTCGGCGTCGTTGTCAACTTTGACAAGATGTATTGAATTGAACAGGGTTTCATCAAGCGTAAGGGGGGTGTTATCATTGCATTTGTATATCACTGACAATCTGTAATTTATATGACTATTGATATTGGAAATTGTGTTGGAAATGGTAGTGGTGAATTGATTGGAATATCTAAATATTTCGTTATCATTACTTGACCAGATAATTTCAGGTGTATTGCTTCCGTAATCTCTTGATAATACGTATTCCCTGTCTGAATATGGATTCGGATTGTTGTCTGTCATGCTTAGTTCTATCTCGTTTTCAGAGTTGTCGGGAGCGGTTTTGACTGAAACTATTGAGAAGTCGGGAGCGTCAGGAATATCAATGATGGTGACGGGACCGAACCAGCATGTTGACGAGGAGTATTGTCCGGCTGTGGTTCTTATTCTGAAATATAGAGAGTCGTTATTGCTCCTCAACTCCGTGTAATCTGAAACTTTCAGTTTGTAAATCTGATGATCTGGTTCCGATGTGTCTATGTCCGACAATCGAATGTCTATATCTTTTGTGTCCTGGGCAGTATAGTCTGATTTGTATTGTATTTGACAGCCTGTGATTTCACCGCTCAGAGACCTGTTTTTGCTCCATTTGAATGACAGAGTGTCGCAATTGTCATATTCCACGCTTTCCAGAACCGGAGGGTAGAGGTAGTTCTTAGTTTCATCCAATTCCCCTATAAGTGAGGGGTTACCGCATAAGTCGGTTGCAAAAATTGTGTAGGGGAAATTAAAGACATTTATGCTGTCGCATATATTTTCAGCTATGGTTATTGGAGAGGAGTATTTGTAATAACTATGAATGGAATCCCAACCACCTGACAGGTTTTGCTTGCGCAGTTCATAATGATGGATGTCTTCAGAAATTGACGATTCCCAATGAATGACGAGATTATTGTTTTCTATGTCCAGACGCGTTATTTTCGGCCATTCAGGGTTATTCGAATCACCAAAGCGTCCCCCTTTTTCTTCAGAAAAACTTGTGCTGTCATTATTTGTGATATAATAGTATATGTTGTTGTCCGATTCGTCTATGTATTGGTCTTCATTATAACAAATTGTAATTGATTTGTCCACGTATGAATCATTGGGTGTATTAAACGTTTTGGAGTCAATATATTGAAATTCTGATTCATACGAATACCTTCTGTAAATCTTCAAGTTGGTATTTAATGGTTTAATACAATGAATTTCAGGATTATGATTACCATTTCCAACTTCTTTTACATAAAAATCAATATCCTGACCGATTGCCGCAACTGACATCAGTACTGATAATATGCTTAAGATGACCTTTTCCATAATAAAAAAATAGGGCACGATTAGGTGCCCTTTTTTTAAAAAACCTGTAAAACTACTTTTGAAGGATAACCTTCGAGTGATATATGTCTGAGTCATCAACACGTAACGTGATGATATACATGCCATTAGCCATGCCTTCCGGATTCCATGTGACTTTGTGGCTTCCTACTGTGGCGTCGGCTGAAATGACTGTGATTACTTTTCCGCTGATGGATGTGATAACAAAATCAACGTTGTCGGCTGATTCATTCACGATATATGGAATAGTGAGTTCATTGTTGAATGGTGAAGGATAAGGCTGTGACACTGTTACAGTATAATCTTCAATACCTAATGCGTTGCCGTCAACAGGAGTGACCTCACAACCCAACGGATCGCAGAACACTGCTGAAATGATAGTGGCATCATCAACGTTCATTATGGCATAATCGCCGTTGTCGAGTTTTACATTGTCCATGCCGTAGGCTATTACAACATATTGGCCTTCAGTATTGAGAGCAGCATTGGTTTCAAAAAGGTTCAAAGACTGCAATAATTCAGGTTCCACGTTGCTATTGAGTTTGAATGTGAACTGAATGCCACTGAGTGGTTTTGTGGTGTTGAGGTAGAGAACGCCATTTTTTATCGTATAGACAGCGGAATCATCGGAGCTGTTACATTGGTTAGGTGTATAACTTCCTGAGGATATGATGTTTACTATGCATACGACATCTATTACATTGAATAATCCATCTTGATTGACATCAGCGTTAGGCAATACTATATCGTCCGGATTTCCGTTCATTAGATAGTTTATCAATGTCATGATATCTGAAACATTGATGATACCGTCATAGTTGGCATCACCGAGCAGATAGTTGAAGCATACTTGGTTTGAAGGATCTGTGTCACCGTCAGCGCAGATGGATTTCACCGTATAGCAGTATTGGTTGCCGGAGATGAGGTCTGTGTCTTCAAAGGTTACGCTTGT
>CALFIZ010000250.1 GCA_937877575.1 uncultured Marinilabiliales bacterium
CTGTTCGAAAGCAGGAGCGACAACAGCTTCGAAGCCGCGGTTTACAGCTGAGAGGGCTCCGACTGTCTGTACCTGGTTGCACATTGTTTCGCAGCGGCGGCACATGACGCATTTGTCAACGTCTCTTATGATTGAAGGGGATTCGTCCTTGCGATATGATGATTGTTCACCATTGAAAGTGATATGTCTGATACCCATTTCGGCAGCGAGGTCCTGAAGGTCGCATTTGCCGCTTTTTGGGCAGAGGAGACAATCTGTAGGGTGGTCGGAAAGCAGAAGTTCAACGACTGTTCTGCGTGCATTGAGTACTCTCAGGGAATTGGTTTTGACAACCATGCCTTCAAGACATTCAGTAGCACAAGCTGGGGCGAGGTTTCTTCTCTTTTCAACTTCCACCACGCATACACGGCATGAACCCGGCTTATTTTCGATATGCAGGTGATTAAGGTTAAGATAGCATAAGGAAGGAATATAAATACCGTTGGCTCTTGCTGCATTTAATATGGAAGTACCTTTTGGCACTTCAATCTGTTTGTTGTCTATAACTAATTTTACTGTATCCATTATAATATCCTCCCTAATTATTTGATTTCTATAGCATTGAATTTACATACTGACTTACATGTACCGCATTTGATACACAGTGACTGATTAATGGTATGAGGTTGTTTGACTGTGCCTGTGATTGCATTGACAGGGCAGTGACGTGCGCATGATGTGCAGCCCTTACATTTGTCAGGATTGATGTAATAGCTCATGAGATCCTTGCAGGCGCCTGCACGGCATTTCTTGTCAACAACGTGTTCAACATATTCATCCCAGAAATTGGTGAGGGTGGATAATACAGGGTTCGGTGATGTCTGTCCCAGTCCGCAGAGAGCGGTGTCTTTGATGACATCAGCGAGATATTTGAGGTTTTCAAGGTCTTCCATTGTACCCTGGCCTTTTGTGATTTTGTCGAGTATTTCGTACATGCGTTTGTTACCGATACGGCAAGGAGTACATTTGCCGCATGATTCGTCAACGATGAATCCCATGTAGAATTTGGCGATGTTGACCATACAGTCGTCTTCATCCATGACAATCATACCGCCTGAGCCCATGATGGAGCCTGCTGCTGCGAGTGATTCGTAGTCAATAGGAGTGTCAAGGTCTTTTTCTGTCAGGCAGCCGCCTGAAGGACCGCCGGTCTGAACGGCTTTGAATTGTTTCCCGTTTTTGACGCCGCCGCCGATTTCATAGACAACTTCACGGAGGGTGGTGCCCATAGGAACTTCAATAAGGCCAACGTTGTTGATTTTGCCTGCGAGAGCGAAAACCTTTGTGCCTTTTGACTTCTCGGTACCAATGCTGCTGTACCAGTCAGCTCCTTTGGTGATGATGATAGGAATGTTTGCGAAAGTCTCAACATTGTTTACATTGGTGGGTTTCTGGAGATAACCGCTGACAGCCGGGAATGGCGGCTTGAAAGTCGGTTCGCCACGGTTGCCTTCCATTGAGTGGATAAGAGCTGTTTCTTCACCGCAGACGAATGCGCCGGCACCGAAACGGAGCTCGATGTCGAAATTGAAACCTGTGCCTAATATGTCATCACCTAAAAGTCCGTATTCACGAGCCTGTTTGATGGCTATCTGAAGACGGTGGATTGCCAGTGGGTATTCTGCCCTGATATATACCAAACCGTGGTTGGCACCGATACAGTAACCGCAGATGGCCATTGCCTCGACGATTGAGTGAGGGTCGCCTTCAAGGATAGAACGGTCCATGAATGCACCCGGGTCGCCTTCATCGGCGTTGCAGACTACATATTTCTGGTCGTTGACGCTCTTACTTGCGAACTCCCATTTTGTGCCTGTCGGGAAACCTGCACCGCCACGGCCTCTCAGACCTGACTTCTTTATGACTTCAATACATTCGTTAGGAGTCATAGAGGTCAGAACTTTACCTAAAGCCTCATAGCCTCCGCGTGAGATGGTCTCGTCAATGTTTTCAGGATCAAGGAAACCGCAGTTTCTTAAAGCAATTCTCATTTGCTTCTTGTAGAAATCCATGTGCTTGGAGTCATCGATATGTTGCTTGGTCTCAGGGTCCACATAAAGCAGTCTCTGCACTTTACGACCCTTGATGATGTGTTCGGCAACGAGTTCCTGAGCGTCTTCGGGTTTGACGCCCACATAGAAGGTATTGTCAGGCATTATCTTAACGATAGGGCCTTTTTCGCAGAAGCCGAAGCAGCCTGCCAAAATGACCTGTACGTCATTTTCAAGGTTGCGCGCTGCAACTTCTTTTTTCAGATTTTCGAGAATCAGAGCACTTTGAGATGATTGGCATCCGGTACCACCGCAAACCAATACGTTATATTTGTATTTTGCCATTATTTATCAGTGGTTAATTATTCGACTTTTCTGTAGTTTACAGGGATGATTCCTTCAACGAGCTCCCCGTGTTTAATGTATTTTTCAATTATTTCATCTGCTTTAGCGATGTTGACGTAACCAAAAACTATAGGTTCCTTGCCAGGGAGTGTGACCTCAATGGTCGGCTCCGCATAACTGTACCCCATGTCTCCGGTTTGAGTAACTACTGCATCTATTTCGCGCTTTGCAAGTTCTTCACTCAGATAGTTGAAGACTTCCTTGGCTCCTGATGCAATACCACTGGTAGCCATACCAACTTTAATCTGAACCATGGATTCAGGATTGTTGGCATTTTCTCTAAGCTTAATTTTAGCTTGTAAGTCTGACTTCATGTTTCTAAGGTCAGCAAGTGATTTAATTTTTGCCATAATTTAAATATTTACAGTATCTTTTGTTAGATTTTTTCTTTAATCTGCAAAAGTAATCATTTTCTCGTATATATAAGTGTAAAAATAAGAAATTTATTACCGACATATTAACATGTCGGTAAATGTTGGCGAACTATTCGTCTTTAAGCAGGTCGGGACGGAGTTTCCTGGTCTTTTCAAGCGCCTGTTCGTATCGCCATTCCTCGATGGCTCTGTCATTGCCGGAAAGCAGGATGGACGGGACTTTTACACCGTCATAGACTTCGGGACGAGTATAGACCGGAGGAGACAGGAGGTTGTCCTGAAATGAATCTGAAAGGGCACTGGTTTCATCGTTGAGTACGCCGGGAATAAGCCTTATCACAGCATCACTGATTATCATTGATGCGAGTTCACCGCCGGTGAGAACATAGTCGCCTACCGACAACTCCATGGTGAAATATTTCTCGCGCAGCCGTTGGTCAATACCCTTGTAGTGACCGCACAGGATGATGATGTTGCCTTTGAGTGACAGATTGTTGGCTATCTTCTGGTTAAACATGGTTCCGTCGGGAGTGGTGAAGATGATTTCATCGTAATGCCTTTCCGATTTAAGCTTTTCGATGAGGTCGGCTATAGGCTGGATCATCATGACCATGCCGGCTCCAGGACCATAAGCATAGTCATCTACGCGATGATGTTTGTCAGTGGAATAGTCTCTGATGTTATGTATGTGTATTTCAACAAGTTTGCGCTCCCGGGCCCTTTTTATCATCGAAACGTCAAACGGGCCGTTGAACATCTCTGGAAACAAAGTAAGTATGTCAATTCGCATCATGATTATTCACCGCGTCCTTCAAAAACTATTTTTACAGTATATATCAGTATTTTCAAATCCATGGCAAGCGACATGTTTTCAATGTACAGCAGGTCGTAAGGCAGACGCTCAATCATTTCGTCAACATTTTCGGCATAGCCGTATTTCACCTGTCCCCAACTGGTTATGCCGGGTTTGATCCTGAGCAGCAGACGATAATAAGGTGCGCGCTGGGTTATCTGGTCTATGTAGTACTGACGTTCCGGACGTGGCCCCACAAGACTCATTTTGCCGATTATCACCGTGAAAAACTGGGGAAGCTCATCTATTCTGTATTTTCTCATGATTTTGCCCCATGGTGTGATGCGCGGGTCATCTTTTGATGACAGTTGGGGGCCATTGTTCTCAGCATCGACATACATCGAGCGGAATTTGTGCATCTTGAATGGCTTTCCGCGGTAGC
>CALFIZ010000251.1 GCA_937877575.1 uncultured Marinilabiliales bacterium
ATTGCCCGCAGAATATCGACATACCTGATGTCATGTCAATGCTTGCCGATGAGCTCTCACAACGGCCAAGCTGGGCTGCAATCTGCAAACAGCGTGCTGAAGAGGCAAAACATGCTGAGTGATTATATGAACCCCGCAAACTAATATTACATACCGTTACTTGTTAAACAGTTCGGTGAGAATATGTTTGCTTATATCACCGCCCGTCCTTTCGATATTTATCTTTGAACGGATATTGGAACGTGCCGAGTTTATGGAACTCGTGCTTTGTCCAAGAATGTTTGACATGTCTTTTGACGACAGCTGGGAAAATGACAGAATGCAGACCTTGAACTCGGTTTCAGTCAAATCGGGATATCTGTTTTTGATTTGAATTGCGAGACCCGGATATTCGTTGTTGAAAATATCCATTATAACATTGAACGGTGTGTCGGTCAGCAGGTCGGACTTGATTCGGGACACGATAGTGCCGGCATCCTGTCTGTAATTGATGATTGTCAGCAGGTTGTTAACGAATGAGATTTGCCAGTTCGACGCATTCCGCAGCAAATCAATACATCTGTCCATGTCGCTGTTGTTTTTCACAATTTCGTTTTTCAGGCTGTTGATTTCATCCGAATATTTCTGCATGGCATCGGTGTTTTTTCTGTCCAACTGCAAAATTCTGTTTTCAAGCATAGAGATCGTTTTTTCATTGCTGTCCTTCTGCCCCATCAGCTTTGCATTGTCGATTTCCGAGTCATGAAGTCTTTCATTTGCCACCAGCGCCTCTTTCCGTTTGTTCGACAGCCTGATTAAAAAAACCAGCACCACCAATAGTGAAACAATCAGGAAAAAGAGCAGGAGAAGTCCGATACGCTGACTGCGGATTTGTTTTGTCTGATACTCGTTTCTGATTTTCTCATAGTCATATTGCTGCTGAATCTCATACACTGACTGACTTAGTCTGTCTTCGGTAATATCCACTACTTTTTCGCTGTATTTCTTCAAATAATAATATGCGGAATCATACCTGTTGTTGTAAACTGCTATCTTGGAAAGCACATCATATATGTTCACTAACAACAAATCATCATCCACCTTGTCTGTTTCACCGCTTAGAAGCCCGCCATAATAATTAATCGAATCCTTACAATTCATTGATAAATACAAAGATGCAAAATTCAGATGAAATCTGATGGATTGTGTGGTGTCACGGAGAAATTCATTTGCCTGACGCAAATATTTGGCGGCATTATCATAATTTTCTGTCTCCATGTATGTCAGGCTGATGTTGTGCAGAAATTTGCCATACATGGAGGAATCCCCGGAATTCCTTGCCAGTTCCAGACCTTCATCATAGTAATATAATGCGCTGTCATTATTGTTAAGGGAAAGAAATCTGTTTCCGATAGCCAAATAGCACATGGCCTTTTTATCAGCATAACCACTGCATAAGGCTGCTGTTGCTTCAAATTTCTTAATTGATTCCGAATACAGTCCCTGCTTGCTGAGCAGAATGCCTTTGTAAAACAATATCCTTGCAACTATCAGGGAGTCATTGACTGTCTTCGCTGCGTCGAGGGCAAGGTTGTAATCGTTCATGGCTGCTTCATTTTCGCCGTTTTCCTCATGTACACAACCACTGTAAAGGTTTGCGAGAGCAGTCATTTCCAGATTGCGGCCATCTCTGTTGTAATAGGACTGCACTTCAAAGATTCTTTTTTCATCTTTAATGTCTATGAAAGTTTTGTATTTCGCCTGAACGTCCGTAATCACATACTGCATGTACTGCTCTTTGCTTAGACTGTTTTCAGGATATTCTATGGAATCAAGATAAGTTAGCGACAGTTCGGGGTCCGTCTCTACGACAGACATGGCCATCCGCAACAGTTCACCGTCATGACCGTCGCCGCACGATGTGAAAAAAAGAAAGTTACATAGGAAAATGATGATGATTGCGCGGGCAGGTTTCAAGCCTATCACAACGGAATCAGTTTTTTTAAGGTAATCCGGTATAATGTTCATTTTAATAATTTATTTGCCTTCAAATCTTATAAATCAATGCAAAATTAAAAAAAATATAAGCCGATCATAACCGTTATTTGACAATATAAATATTTCATAAAGAAAAAGATTTAATATATCATTGGAAACCATACAATTATCATTTTAAAATAAAGGTTTCATAAAGATTTTTTCCGGTAACGACTGTGTAACAACAAACTCTTGTTAAGACAGAATACCACAAAGTATTTTCCCGATTTGGGTTGAATTAATCCACACTTCAGTAAATTTATCGCTGATACAACAAATACGCTCGAAAAAAATTCTTTATAAAATCTTTATAAACAATACTCAAATCGTTGATTTTCAGAATTAAACGAATAAATATCTTTATAAGAGTTTTATGTACGGAAATATGTTGCAAAATTAATTTTTTTTATTATACTTTTGCGTTGTGAAAATTGCGTTGTGAAAATGATCAAAAAAATGAAAAGTTCAGAGGAAAAAACAATTAAATGCAGAAATATGTTTAAGAAAATTTTAATAATCATATCTCTACTGTTTCCAATTGTAGGTATATCCCAAAATGGGAATGCACGCTTCGACTGTAGTTCGTACATTTTTAATAACAATCCACTTGTCATCTCCAATGATACCGTGATTTCAGGCAATATACGATTTAACAGAGATATAGTTATTAATCAAAGGATTAACGTAATAATGAATGATTCTGTATATTTAGGTGACAACGTTCATATCATTGTCAATGCCGGTGCTGTGCTTGAACTTGATTCGTGTGTATTGACATCTCTGTGTGATAATGTCTTATGGGAGGGAATTATTCTTAAACCTTCCTCTTCATCAACACATAGAACTCATTTAATTGCGACCAATAGTATAATTGAAAATGCAAACACGGCTGTTTATTCAGACGGTCAGATCATGGGAATCAATTATTATGCAGGGTATATCACAGCCGTGAACACATCGTTCATCAACAATAAGGAATCGGTTGATATTTTTAATGATATTGGGAATGCAAGTAACGAAAGCGAATTTACCCTGTGTACCTTTACAATCAATGACTACAACATTTTAGATGCGACCAATGTGTTCTACAACCATGTAAAACTTGCAAATGCAGACGGCATTTACTTTTACGGATGCACTTTCAATAATTTGACCGATACGTTGGATACAGGGACATACAGAGGACGCGGAATATATGCCCTGAGCTCGCGTTTTACAGTGGATGAATACTGCGGTTCATATTTAAATGACACATTATGTGAATGCAATACTTCAAGTCAGCCATCAGTATTTGAAAGGATGGGAAGCGGCATAGAAGCCATGACAAACGGTACTAACAAACTGATGACCGTACAAAGAACGAATTTCATCTGTAACGGATATAACATAAAGACATCGGAATTGGACAATTACATTGTTACACATTGTAATTTTTATCTCCATAGATATTATACAGATGGAACATACGGAATTCATTCATCAAATTGTACGGGATATACAATATCAGAGAACAGATTTCAATGCCTATATAATTTGTATCAGAATTATGGCATTTATGTTTTCAACAGCGGTACGGAGGGAAACGTAATCAATAACAATTCATTTTACAGATTGCTGTTTGGTATTTATTGTGACAGCATCAACGGCACATCAAATATCACAGAAAGCGGCCTTGAAATAATGTGTAATTCCTTTGTACTTGATGATTTAGACATATATATCGCAAAAGATAGTAAAATCAAAGCAATGCAAGGTTCTGTCAGTTCAGGAGCTGACAATGACTTTCTAATAAACTGTAATATGGGATGTGATAACATATTTAACAATCATGATGGTAGTAATTATATTTATCCTCAACCCATAAGTGCTTTCACACTTTATTATTTTCTTAGCGGAGATTCTTTAAATGTTCATTTCCCCAACCATATCCACCATGACAATAGTTATTTAAGAAATGTATTTAGGATTATTGGCTCAAATAAAAATCCATGTGAATCAATTAGTTGCACCAACACTGTCACAGTCAGCAAAATTGATAATATGCAGAATTATCTGACACTTAAGGAACAATATCTTAATATGCTGGATGAATATGTCCAAAACGATTGTGAATCCACTCTAAAAAAATATTATGAAAATACTATCATTGATGATAAAGATAAACTTGAATATGCACAATATTTAATAGGTCAAATGCATAACACATTATCTCACATGTCAAACATGTCAAAAAACTGTATAAATGCAATATTAAATTCCGATAATCCTGATTTGCTTGAACTTCAGCAATGGTACGTCACTATCGGAACATTAAAATCATATTATTGCCTGGTCGGATTATATTTTCAGCAGGGTGATCTTGTTAATGCCGAAAATATATTAAACACAATTCCTTATTTGTTTTCGTTAGATGACAATGAACTTGTCGAATATCAGAATTACGTTTCTCTATTTAACATAAAAGAGAAATTATATCTTGCTGGTCGAAATTGTTCAGAATTAACAGACTATGAGCTTAATCAGTTATCAAGTCTTGCAAATAATAACGATGGGTACTCAGCAGGAATAGCCAAAAACGTTTTAAGTTTCTACTATAACATACTTTTTGATGACAGAGAATTGGAATTACCACATAAAAACTTAAAGCTATGCGATTATAATGATATTGAGAATGAAAAAACAAAAGACTCCAAAATAAATGTATTTCCTAATCCATTTGACAATTCAATAACAATAACATCCATAAATTCCGGCAATATAATTATTACCGATTTAACTGGTCGAATAGTCTTAAAAGAAAAAATATCGTCAGGAATCACTAAACTTGATTCTTCCTCGTGGAGCAGTGAAATGTATTTTGTAACAGTTATAACAGAAAACTATACAAAGACAACTAAAATAATTAAATATTAACCTAAAAATAATTACAATGAAAAAATTTACTCTTTTGCTGGCAGCAGTGTTGTTGACACTTTCCAGTGCAGCTCAGAAGCAGGTGATTAATTACGACTTCTCCGAATTGGGATTACCTTATAATTATACCTGCTTCATCTCAAGTGACAACTCCGACAATCTGTGGGTAAGCGGATGGAACGGCGTATTGGTCAGATTCTACAATGAAGACGACTTCACGGTTTACAATGCCGAAAACGGCTCCGTCATACCGTCTAATGCAGTTATCCTTTCTGTATGCATCGACAACGACGGGAATCCGTGGATAGCTTATATGTTTAACTCTCAGGAACCGGGCGACGTTCCCAAGACAAACAGCCGTCTCGCAAAACTGGACGCAAGCAGCAACACTTGGACGTCATTTGACCCGGAAAACTCACCTTTGCTCGACTTTGCCCTGATCAATGACATGGCGGTTGACGGCGACAACGGTTTGTGGATTGTGCTCGGCACTGGCGACCTCAATAATCTGCTGTATTACAACGGTGAGAACTGGACATCATATCAATGCTGCTCCGCTCCCCATAATCCCACACACATCAAAACAGATTCCGAAAACAACAAATGGATATCTGTAAGCAACGGCACAATAGTTAAATTCGACGGAAATGACTTTATAACAACTCCAAGCTGCAACATGAACATCAGCGACTTCGACTTTGAAAACGACGGTGAGACAATCTGGTGCGTAGGCATAATACCGTATGCTCAGAACTACGGCGTAGGTGTCGGAAAGTATGAAGACGGCGCATGGACAATCTATCATTCCGGAAACTCGCCGCTGCCGCAGGAATGGTGGATCACTTCAAACGAAATCGTCGTTGACGGCGACAACAACAAGTGGATAACAAACTTCACCGACACCCAGAGCGATCTTGCTTATGGACTCATGAAGATAAATGCCGAAAACGAATGGACAGTCTATGATAAGGACAACAGCGATCTACCTACAAATCACATTATTCATGGCTGCACCGATAACAACGGAAATCTGTGGTTCACAACCTTGGAATCAGGTCTCATAGAGTTTAATGACGAAGGAATTGTCAACGAACATTTGGGCATTGTCCGCACTGATGCCGCAAACATCACGGTATATCCGAATCCGGCATCCGATATGATATCAATAAAAGGCAATTCAATACTGTCGGTCAGAATATACAACACTCTCGGTCAGGTCGTTGCTGAAATGACAGGAAACGGCAGCCAAGCAGTCAGCGTAAGCACATCGAACCTCAAAAGCGGTTTGTACATCGTCACTGTTGAAGACGCCTCAGGCAATATCGGCGAACAGAAAATCGTTATCAACAATTAATTTATATCAAACAGTTAGGGTTAATGACAGAGGCGGGCACGTCCCGTCTCTGTTATTTGCTCTACAACATTACAAATCAACTAATTAAGTATGAAAAAAATTTTGACATCAATTGCAGTTATATGTATCACCTTGTCCGTGGGTTCAAAGCACATAAACGCCCAGCCACAGATTTCGGTGAATCCGGCTGAAATCACGAGAGAACTCTCCTATATGCAGCACGACACCGTCAACATAACTATTACCAACAACGGCAGTTCCCAGCTGAAATGGAACACCATCTTAAGTTACAACAGCAAGTCGGAAAACTCGGAGGCTTATTTCGCAAGCGGAAACACATTATACAAATTTATTCTTGATAACCCGGCAGACGTCACAGCAACAGGATATTCCGCAGTTGCTAACATCTCTTCTCTTTGCTATGTTGACGGAATGATATATTATCTTCTCTATAACGATATTTATAGGATCTTCGGTCGTTTTAATACAGTCTCAGGAGCCTCGGAAATTATAAAATTCGAGCTGACGAGTGTTGCACTGGCATACGACCCTGTTAGCGGAAACCTATACGGCTGCAATACATTTACAAATAATGCGACATTATACTGCATAAACCGTTCGACAGGGACTGAAACGGCAGTTGCAAACATTAACAACATCACAACAATAGGCATTTCGTTTGACAGGAATGGGAGTTGCTACATTTTGGATGATGCGGGAAACATCAAGCCTTTTAATATCGGAACCGGCAGTATCGGAAACCCCATCCATACAATCCAGGGATTTACCGCCAACTATGGCGATTCAAATGCCATGACATGCGATTTCGAGACCAACACCCTTTATTGCACTTCAGTCGATATGGAAGATTACAAAACTCAGTTGTTTTCATTGGATCTTGACAGCGGCACATTCAGTTATATAGGCAAATTCCCTGTTTTTTGCAACGGACTTGCAGTTACATCCTCTATCGGCTGGATGAACGTGGAACCTGTATTCGGCGTGGTTGAGGCTGGTGAAAGCATAACAGTGGCCATGCGGCTCAACGGCGGATGGGCGGAATCAGGCACATTCAACGCCACCTGTTCAATCGTCAACAACACCGGAAATGCAGTCGGAATACCGGTCACAATGGCCATTGCAACAGAAAACATTCCGGGAGATGTCAACCTTGACGGCATAGTGAACGTTCTCGACATACAGACAGTTGTGGACTATATCTGCGGAAACAGCCCTTCAGTCTTCGATTTCGACAATGCCGACGTCAACGGTGACAGCACCGTCAACATCCTTGACCTGGTACTAATTATAAACATGGTTTTTTGATTTTCCGTTTTTAGAGGCACCTCGCTCGCAAAAAAAACATACGGAATCTTATTTTCCGATGCAAAAATGACCGAAGATGGAATCCAACAGCTCATTGTTGCTGATTTCTCCGATAATGCTGCCGAGACTGTATGACGCATGATGGACATCAATGGCAATCAAATCGGTCGGTATGCCGTCTTCAAAGCCTTTGCATGCCGACCGAATTGCGACCAACGCCTCACGCATCGCTTCAACATGACGCACATTCGTCACAATGGTACGGCTGTCGATATCCTGTGACTTGACATAATCACACAACATATCACTGATGGCCCTGGTGTTCTCGCATTTCTTCGCCGAAATGAAAATCAGGTCAGGCGCGCTGTCACCAACGATTGATTTTGCATCCTTGTCACAGATGTCATTCGTACACTGTCTGCAATTCCCCATATTCTCAGCCTTGTCAATCTTATTGACGACAACAATCCATTTTTTCGAGGAAGAAGTGGATGCGTCTTCATGCAAATACGACTGAAATTCAGTTATTTCACGCTTTATCGAATCCATGTCGGCATTGGTCGCATCAACCACGTGCAGGATAATCTTCGCGTTTCTGACTTTCTCCATTGTACGCTCAATGCCCATGTTCTCAACAATATCATCCGTTTTATGAAGCCCGGCTGTATCAATGAATCTGAATACATATCCGCTGATGTTGATGACATCCTCAATTGTATCCCGAGTAGTACCGGGAATATCTGAGACTATCGCCTTGTCTTCTTCTAAAAGACAGTTGAGCAGAGTGGATTTGCCTACATTAGGCTTGCCGATTATGGTTACAGGTATCCCGTTGCGCAAGGCATTGCCCAAGTCGAAAGAATAAACCAGCGATTTCAGTTCACTTTCAATAGTATTGAGAAGAGCCATAAATTCGTCACGCTTGGCAAACTCCACATCCTCTTCACTGAAATCCAGTTCAAGTTCCAAAAGAGACAATAACTCTACTAACTTGTCTCTCAGCGACTTAATCCGAGATGAGTATCTGCCCTTCAACTGTGAAATCGCAATATCATGCGACTTTTTGTTTTCAGAGGTTATGAGTTCTGAGACTGCCTCCGACTGTGCCAGGTCGAGTTTACCGTTCCGGTAAGCCCTGAACGTGAATTCACCTGGCAATGCAAGTCTTGCACCGTTTCTAACCATCAAGTCCAATATGGTTTGTTGAATATATACCGAACCATGACAGGATATTTCCACCATATCCTCACCCGTATAGCTTTCCGGCGACTTGTAATATGCAACCATCACATCATCAATCAATTCGCCATTATCATAGATATGTCCATAGACACAGGTGCGGTGACTGATAACGGTATTTGCTGAATGTCGGAAAAAACAGTCCAGTACTTTAACGGATCCGGCTCCGGACATTCTTATCACTGCAATAGCACCGACTCCGACCGGTGTTGAAATTGCAGCTATTGTATCATTGTTGATATAGTTATTCATAGCGGTTCCACAAATTCGTATGCGCCTATGTCGGGATTACCGTCATTTGTACGGCTCACCCCGTCAAGGTCTTTGCTGATATCTATCGGTGAACCGTTGATAACATCCATGCTTCCGGCATTTACCGATGGCGAAATGACAGTATCAATATGATAGTTGAAATTTGCGGAGTCACTGAAAACCGGAGATTTGTTGATTATGCAGTCCGTGAAATATTTGCTGTAGTCGTCGATTCTGTCTCGTGCAATCTTTACAAGGGAATTCTGCAACGAACAGTTAAAAGTGCCTACCCCATCGAGATAAAGTTCGTTTTCAAGCACACCATATATAATACAGTTTCCGAAATAGTAGTCATTCAGCGACACCTGTACGGGGTTGTAGTTTTCATCAAGATAATAGTTGTTGACATATAGTGATGAAGTCTGTCTGATGGAGCTGTTCCAGAAATTGGCGAAAGTGCAGTTCCTGAAATCATACTCTCCTCCAAGCGTCAGACCGACAAGATAGCTTCCACAGTTATCAACCAAGACATTTCCCGCATTTATGGAATATAGGACAGCATAGAGCCCCATTCCCGACATGTTTTCGATTATCACATTATCAAGAAGAAGATTGTCGCTCCAATATTCTGATAATGAAAGAGATTCGGCCTGAATGCCTATAAAGCCGTTACGAATAACAGTATGATGGAATTCGTTTCTGACCGGACCTTCGTTAATCCATATCCTGTCCCACATAGCCGACACATTATCGTATTCAGGCTCAAGCCTGTCACTTTCAAAAACCACTTCATTGCCGCCTGTACCGTTGACGATAATGTTACCGTAACGGTAAATCCAGATGCCGCTTCCCTTGTGGAGATATATGTGGGCGCCTGCATCGACGATGAGAGTGCCCAATGAATCCACGGCAGCATAACCGCCTATAATCACATACGGACGTTCAGCGGTCCAATGGGCGATTTCATTTTCATGTGCGATGATGTTGAGTTTCAAACTGCCGACAGAATCCGTGGCAATTATGTAATTTGCATTTTGTCCCCATGCCAACAGCTTGACAGTCTGTTCCTTACCGTTGGTATTGAAAACAATATCATCTTCAACCACAAACGGATTGTTGATATCGTTGGGATTGATTCTGACTTTCGCGAACAGATAGATACTGTCACCGTAAGGGATCTCAACATTGGTGAAGTGTGTTCCCGACATCCCGTTTAGATTTATGCTGAACTGTGAAGATGAGCCTCCGGCCAGAGTAATGTCATTTATCACCAAATCATCACCGTATTTGTTGTATATCTTCATTTCGCGGGTCGATGAACCGATAGTGGTAAACACTGTATCGAACATCACCGTGTCGGTGGAAAAAGACAGACCGGCATCACCATTACCGACAGGTGTCCGCTCACATGACACCATACAACAGCCCAGTAACACACTGAGTAGCAGGATAAATGATATGAAATACGACTTTCTGTCCATGTTATTTGTTTTGTCTGCAAAGATAACGCATTTTAACGAAAAAAATTATTTTGACTTTTTTGTTCCATAACAAATAAAATTATGTAATTTTGCAGCCGGATTTTAAGTAAAAAAATGATGGTTCCATAGCTCAGTTGGATTAGAGCAACAGCCTTCTAAGCTGTGGGTCGTGCGTTCGAGTCGCACTGGAATCACGCGAAATGGCTAATAATTATTTAAAAGAATTACTCAACCATTATTATAGGGTCTTTAACGAGAAAGATTTTATCGTTAATGACCCTATTTCCATTCCACACCTTTTCACAAAAAAGGAAGATATAGAAATCGCCGGTTTTTTTGCAGCCGCCATAGCATGGGGCAACCGCAAGGCAATACTTAAAAGCTGTCATGACCTGATGGAACGTATGGACAACGCCCCATACGATTTCATAATGAATTACGGAGAGAAAGACATCAATTCCCTTAAAGGTTTCTATTACAGGACTTTTCAGGAGACCGACGCTTACAGTTTTGTGGATGCGGTCCAAAACATATACAGGAACCACGGCGGACTTGAGAAAGTATTCACTGACGGATATAACGAGTTGCAACACGATAAGATAAAGAACGCAATAATTCATTTCAGAAAGATTTTTTTCGAGCGCGAATATCCTCAGCGTGTTTCAAAACATATCGCTGACCCGACAAAAGGTTCCGCATCAAAAAGGATAAACATGTTTCTTCGCTGGATGGTCCGCAACGACAGCAACGGGGTTGATTTCGGAATCTGGAATAACATCAGTCCGCCGGCACCCCACACCCCTACCCCACCCGTGCAAAAACGTCGCAGA